>JBBQSW010000089.1:0-10619 GCA_038213575.1 Chitinophagales bacterium
CTCAGTTGCCCTCCATGCCGTTTTTGAAACAGCTTAAACTAACGGTCAAAACGGGCAACTCCTTTCCACATTCAGCAGGCATTGCATCTTCAGCATCGGGTATGAGCGCCCTTGCTTTGTGTCTTTGTTCTTTGGAAGATCGCTTTTTTGGGACTTTGCAAGATCCAAATTCATTTGACCAAAAAGCTTCCGTGCTCGCACGTTTGGGAAGCGGTTCCGCCTGCAGAAGTATTTTCTCGCACGCAGCGCTTTGGGGCACTACGGCGCAGGTTTCGGGAAGCAGCGACGAATTTGCTGTGCCAATGAGCGACCACATTCATGAAACCTTTAAAGATTTTCATGACGACATTTTAATTGTCAGTCGCGAGGAAAAATCCGTGAGCAGCCGTGCCGGACACGCACTGATGGAAGGGAATCCATACGCTGAACCTCGGTATGCTCAAGCCCGCGCCCGACTTGCCACCCTATTGGATTCACTTCGTACAGGCGATCTTCCCACATTTGGGAAAATTGTGGAAGACGAAGCGCTTACGCTCCATGCCCTTATGATGTGCAGCAATCCTTCCTACACCCTCTTGCGCCCGGATTCGCTTGCAATCATTGAAAAAGTGCGTCAGTACCGTGCGGACACGGGGCATCAGGTTTATTTCACCCTGGATGCTGGCCCCAATGTTCATCTCCTGTATCCCGGCGATTTGGTCGTGGATGTTCGGAAGTTTATCGAAGACCACCTGGAGGAATATTGCGAAGGCGGTTATGTGCAACAGGACTGGGTGGGAGAAGGACCGGAGGAGATTTAATTTACGATTTGCGATTTACGATTTTTTTGATCCGAAAAAGGCATGATTCATTCCTTTTTCGGATCAAAAAAATCGTAAATTTCGTTCACCGCGCCAGATTCTCCACCATCTTCACCGGGTCAGAAAAATTCAGCCGCATGCTCCAGGAGATCATTTTTCGGTAATCACCTCCGCAGAATATCGCCGAGGGATTATTGCCTCCTGCTTGCTCGCAGTACAGGTCTTTCAATGTTTTTGAGTTAGCAAGTGGGAAATAAACCTCCAGCCCACCTTTAAAAAACTCCAACATTAGGCCACCGCTCCAGAGCAATTGCTCGCTGCGTGGGCGGCCTTCACCGATAATCGTGGCATCGTCAAAATAGCCCAGATCAAAGTAGGGTTTGAGCGGGATTCCAAGCGGAAGGCGTACTGGCAAATCGGACTTCAAATTCAGCGCGAGGATGTAGTTATTTGAATTGCCGACCGTACCTGCAAAGGCTGAACCGAATGCGCCTTTGAAACCGCCCTCGGATTGGCTTATTTGTCTCCCCATGATGTTGTCAGCACCCGAACGCGCCAGATAGATTTGGTCAAATTTGTAATCGTTGAAACCTTGAGGGTTCAAACTGAGCGCAGTCTCTTCCACACTTCGGTTGCGTTGTGTGCTTCGGATGAAATACCCTGCGAACAGCCGAATACTCACCTTTTTTTTGTCCGCATAAAAAAAACGTTGCCGCCAGGTTGCCGTGCTGCGTAGGTAGTTGGCTGGGCGATCGAAGGCATCTCGATAGTTTTGTGTTTCCAGGGCAAATTGAAAATGGTATGGATTGGGCAAAGCCTTCTGTTCTCCTTCATATCGGAGCTCGTAAATCGTATTTTTTATCCAAGATTTTCCCAAGTACAAGCCCTCAGTATTGCGCAAATCATCTTCTCGGCCAATGAACAAAGTCCTGAAATTCAGCGCATGACTGAAGGACATCGAAGGGCTGCGCAACTCTGCGGTCAACTGTGGTGCGATGCGGTAGAACCTGGAATAGTATTGGTCGCCCGCATTGTAATCATAATCAAACATCTTAGCCCCTACACCGATGGTTACTTTGGGGATCAGTCCTCCAGGGTAAAATTTGTAACGCAAATCGGCCAATCCGACCAAGTTTTTCGACCCGGTCGCGTAGCCTGGCAGCAAGTAATACTGCAATTTTCGTTGCGGCAGGGGCGGATTGTAGATCAACAGCCCCAGCATGGTTTTGTCGGCATTGTTCCAGCCAATCCATGGCAGCGCGGCGAGTGTGTTTTTACGCGCATTTTGGAAAACAGCGAGCGGACGGTACTCCAGCGGTCTTGCTCCAGGAAACAAGCCCGAGGTGCGGCGGAAGTTGTTTTTTCGATTGATATCCAATGTTTTGCGTGGCCAGTCAATCTCAAAGGCATCGGCAGAATCAATCGGAAAAACAACACGGTGTCCAGATTCCCAATCTGCCACCGAATACCACCTCGTCTCCAATGGCTTGCCTTTTTGAAATGCCGTGACAGAAAACGGGGCGTTCAGCAAACCTTTGTTTTCAATGTCCAATGTCCAATGTCCAGAGTCCAGAGTCGCCCCTTTTAAGGCATAATCCACCTGCTTCTGTGTTTGCA
The DNA here is from genome assembly GCA_038213575.1 of Chitinophagales bacterium. GTDB lineage: Bacteria > Bacteroidota > Bacteroidia > Chitinophagales > Saprospiraceae > M3007. The sequence continues at coordinate 2,418 of JBBQSW010000089.1, forward strand.
TGGCCTCAAAAAACCAAGCTGGATCTAATTTTTTTTCTGCTAAAATCTCCCGAAAATCCTCAGGATACGGGTGCTTGAATTGCCAGCGGCGATAGTATTCTTGCATTGCATCGTCAAACATTTCGATGCCTATGGACTGCTCAAGCCAATGTAAACATATCGCCGTTTTCATATACACCTGCAAGCCATAAGCGATGGGAGCGAATTCATTGGAATGGGTGTCGGGTGGGGTGTCTTTATGATCACGGGCCAAGATAAGATAGCCGTTTTCAAGCAAGCTGCCTTGTTTGTTTTCATCCAAAATGAACTTTGGGAGTTCGTAAGGCTGATGCCGCTCGTAATATTCCTTCATGTACCGTTGCTCGTAGTAGGAATTGATGCCCTCGTCCATGAACGGATGCTCACGCTCGTTGGAGGCTAAGATCCCATAAAACCAGTTGTGGCCCACCTCGTGTGTAATCACATTGTCGAGTTCTTTGGCCGAAGAAGCGTTTCCGATCACCGTAATCATCGGGTACTCCATACCGCCTCCAGCGCTGAGTGCCGAATGCACCGCAGTGGCCTGTGGCCAGGGGTATTCGCCTACTTTATCAGAATAAAACTCGATCGCACGGCGGACGTAGAAGGCCCCTTTTTCCCAATATTTTGATTGTGCGGTTTTTACCATGGTTTGTTTTGCACTCGGGAACATCGCCCAACAATCCACGGTCTTGCCGGAGGCAAGTCTGGCGGTGTCCTTCAACACTAAAAATCTTTTGTCCGCAAACCAAGCAAAATCATGAACCTGTTCCGCCGTGTACCGTATCGTCTTCATTTTCAGGCTCGAAGCAGGGAATGGGGCAGTAGTGGGATGTTCAGTTTTGGCTAGCCATTCGCGTGTTTCTGCCTCCTTCTTTTGCAAAAAAACGATTTCTGAAGGCGTTTGCAGCACTCCCGTCGCACCCACTACATAGTTTTCGGGCAGTGTCAAGCTCACATCAAACGAGCCGAATTCTGAGTAAAACTCGCCAATGTCGAGATACGGCATGGCGTGCCATCCCAGATGGTCGTACACTGCCGGCTTGGGATACCATTGGGTCATTTGAAAACTGGTCTCGACGTGGCCAAGGCGTGAAAAAGAAGCCGGAATTTTGAGCAAAAAGGGGGTAGCAATACGAATTCGGCCGCCAGAGGCGAGTGGCTGGGCTAGTGTCAATATGGCGATGTCTGGTTCTTTGGGGTCGAATTTCCAAGCAATTTTTTGTCCGTCGGCACTAAAGTCAAGGTTTTTGTACCCGCCTAAATCCTCGTCCTCGGCAAAGTAAAACTCGCCGTCGCCGTCGCGTAGTTTTTGCTTGCAGAAGGCCGTGCGGCGGTTTTTAAATGCATTTCCCCAAACATGCACCCAGATTTGAGGCAGGGCATCGGGCGAGTTGTTTATATATTCAAATTCAATATTGCCCCTCAGTGTGTGCTTCACATCGTCGAGCGTGGCTGTTATCCAGTAGTTTACCTCTTGTTGGAAATAGGGCTTTTGGGCCATCGTTTCCAAGGGGAAAAGGTAAATTGCGAACAACAATAACAGGATCAAATGTTTCATAGCAATAGTTATAGGAACGGGTGAATAGTAACAAGTTATTATTCACCCGTTCCATAGATTAAATTCCCAATTGATTCAGCACAAAATCAAAGATAAAAGTCCAGTTGTCAATCCGGTGGGCGGTACTTTGGCCGGAGCCGTGACCACTTTTAAAATCCATGTGCAGAATGACGGGGTTTATTTGCCCATCATTGTTTTGAGCTGCAGCCACGAATTTTTTGGCGTGAAGCGGATCCACCCGACTATCATTGGCGCCTGCTGTGACCAGCATGGTCGGCATGTTCACCCCTTTGCGAAGATTATGATAAGGAGAGTATCGGAGCAACCAGCGGAAGTCTGCATCATTGTCGGCGCAGCCGTACTCCGGGATCCAGTACCGTGCGATGAGAAATTTGTGGAATCGAACCATATCGAGCAACGGCACTGCGCAGACGATGGCCTTGTATAGATCAGGGCGTTGCACGGCAATGCCGCCCATGAGCAGCCCGCCATTGCTGCCGCCTTCTGCTACGATTTTGTCCGGCGTGGTATATTTCTCCTCTATAAGCCATTCCGCACAACGGTTGAAATCATCAAAGCAGTTCTGTTTATTGGCAAGCATACCGTCTTGGTGCCATTTTTCGCCGTATTCGTCGCCGCCTCGAATGCCTGCTTGTACAATAACCACCCCACGATTGAGTAGCGGGGCAAAGAACCCCATGTAACCTGGACTAATCCCTGAGTTAAATCCACCATAAGCTGTGAGGTACACGGGATTGTTTCCGTCCAGTTTCATGTCCTTGTGGTGTACCACGAATGCGGGGACTTTGGTGCCATCTTTGGAGGTGTAGAATTTGATTTCACCCACAATGTTGCTCATGTCAATGGGGATGACGCGCGTGAAGAACAAGCGCCATTTAAAATCATTCGCGGACGCCACAAATGTTTTGGAAGTCGCGGTAAAGGTACTCAGCGAAATATACAGAGAATCCTCCTCTCGATCGTACCAGATACCGTCCACATTGCCGATTTCAGGCATTTCCAACTGTTTGATTTTTTTACCATTCAGGTCATAAAGCGTCAATCGGCTTAGGATGTCATTTTTGTCCTGAATGATGATGTTTTTCTTGGTCACCACATAGCCCTGCATCACCGTTTCGCTTTCAGGGATAAGGGTTTTCCAATTGCTGGAATTTGGATTTTTCTTTTCGCCCAAGAGCAATTTGTAGTTCGGGGCGTTGTCGTTTGTAAATATGTACAGATTATCTCCGACGGCTTCCGGATAGGCGTTTGATTTTTTGCTTTCGTAAATCAATTGGCCTTTATCAAAAGTGCCCGTTTTATGGATGTAACAGGAGTTGGAATAAAAATCTCCTTCGCTGGAAAAACTTACATCGCTGTAACGGTTGTCATAGAAGTAAAAGCTGTTTTTTGCATCGCTGGTGGTCCCAATGAAGGTTGCTTTTTCAACGGGGTCTCCGACTTTCCACCAATAGGTTTTCAGGGGCAACTGATTGTCAATCTGTTCTTTACCGCGAATCGTAAAGTAAGCGTGTTGCTGGTCTTTAGTCCATTGAAAGTTGGTAAGGTTTTCATAAGGCCCATAGAGTATTTTGCCGCTGCGGGTATTAATAATATAGGTGGTGGAAATTTCAGCACCGCTTTTTTGCACGCTCACGCCGGCGCGTTCGCCGTCATAGGTATAAGCGAACCCCTGCGTAGAGGTGCTTCCCGTACTGTCCAACTGTACGGGGTCCCAAATGAGCACTTTTTTCCCTTCCAGAATGGTGTAAACTTTGTTTTGCTTGTCGCCTTTGCGCTTGATGGTTTGGAATACACGCTTACCTTCTTTATTGAGCGGGCCTTCAAAATCCAGGTCAATAAAGGCTGCCACCTCATCGCGCAAGGTCGGGTGCGGTTTTTGCATTTGTTTTAAATACGTTTCCCCATAATCGTGCTGGCGTTGCGTCCATTCTATTACTTTGGGATCTTCTTTATTTTCAAGCCAGCGGTAATCATCCGTTAGGAGCATACCGTGCAAGGTGTCAATGACCGGCAAAGCGGGTGTGCTTGGAGGCGCGAATTTTGTTTGAGCGAAGGCAGCCAGGCTTAGGCTAAGGAGGCCAATGGAAAGGAGCGTTTTAGTCATTTTATGGTGTGTTGTATATATTGAGAATGAAATTTGGTTGAAGGCAAATTTTTTACCGCCCTATCTCGACCTTCAAATTACCCACGAAAATCTCTTGCCTTTTTGGATTCCAGACATAGGTTTTCAACCTGCTGCCCGCATCGAAGCCCTTGGGCACCCGGACAAAAAATGATGCCGCTCCCCATTCGCCGGCGCCCCTTGTTTTCCAAAGAATATATCGCGGGTTGCTTAAATGCGTACCAATATTGATAGCTCGATACTTCAGCACGTTGCCCTCGCCGTTGGAAAAATCTACCACGAGTTTTGCGATTTCATCTATTGAGTGGGCAGGCTGTCCGGCGGGCACAAAGCCTTCGATGGAGACCCGGAGCCAATCGCCGGGAATCAGCTTCGCTGTGTCATTGGAGAGATTGGCGGTTTGATGGAATTCGCCCGTGCAAGGATGCGCCAAACGTCCCTTCATTTGTATATTGTTAGAATCGGCAGGATTTACCAGTAATGTCAATAATGGCTTATATATTTTCAGCGCGGCAGGTGCTTGCACTTCAGCGCTTTCAAAAGCCGAAAGTGCTCGTTCTGAGCCTTTTGTTTGCCCAAAACTTTCTTTGTAAAACGCCCAATTGCCCCGCTCGGACCAGAATATTCCTTGTTGTGTTTGCCATGTCTGGAAAATATTGAGTCCTACAAAAGCGCAAAGTACGGGGATCAGAATCCAGGCCCTTTTTTGTCCAGCAATCCAGGCCGCCAGCGGGATGGCCAGTAGCGCATAAACATCTACCATAGGCCTGGAACCGAAGCCGTTTATGTACATCCAGCACCACCATGCATAACTCACGAACCAGTGTATCGGCAGGAAAACGAGGATTGGCACGAGCACATCTGGCGCATGACGCCTCAAGCGAAAAATGCCCCAAAGCGCTAACAACATTACGGGCGTATAAATTAACCACCCGTTCTGAAAACTAAACAGCCCTTCCCGAATGTGCGGATGGGCCCAGTCGAACTTTTCACCTTGATATCCATAATACCACCATTTTCCGCTGACAAATTTCCAATACATTGCCTGCGGCAAAAGCGCGAGTAAAAAGGCTAAGATAGCAGCAACAACCGTTGACTTATGTTTCAATAAAAAGCGGAATCGGGTCATTATGATCCGGCCATTCCGAATGCCCCAAAGCAAAGGAACAAGCAGCACAATCAAATCTTGTGTGCGCACCAATGCGATCAGCCCAAGGGTGAGGCCGAACAAGAATCCATTAAGCTTCGTTGGTTTTTCATACCACTGTCGGGTAGCTAACAGAAGGTATGCAATCAAACAAAATGACACCGGGTGCGCCATCCCGGGAGTATAGACTACAAAGAAGTAGAGGTTGGTGCCAAAGCCAATGGTAGCCGTAGTTGCAAGACTGATGTTTTCGGAAAAATAGGTTCGCAGGTTTTTATACAGAAAAAACAGCCCCAAAACAGCAAAAAACAAACTGGATAATGCAATGGCCCAGCTATAGGGCGCACTAAAACCGTCCGTAGGGTGTGTACCGCCAATCAGGCAATAAACATGTGCCGCAAGAAAAAAAGGCGTTTCGAGCAAGGCTACACCCAGTGGGTATTTCACGGCAAATTTGCCAGTCGGGGTAGGGCGGATGCCGTAAGCATCTTTGCGCGGGTCGGGTTTGTTTGAGTAATTGGCCTGCCAGGCCGCGATGGTCTTGGAGTAGTCGCCCGAGTCGTGATAAAGCAAGAATGCAGGCAGATGGACATAGTAGCCCCAAGAATCGCTTCCATCCAATGCGGCGCGAGCCCGCTCGGTATAGAAGAGCGAGAGCAGGTAGAAGAGGGCGATGAAGGCGAGCAGTAAGCGTAGGCGCATATTGCGGCTAAGGTAACGCACTTTCTAGTGTCTTAAAACTTTCTGATTATTTGCTTCTATTTAGCCTTCTTGCTGACAATTTTTGCCAAATAGTATGGGCTAGATTGATTTCTTTATCGGTTAAACCATAGTTTTCTTTCAATATCACTTGATTGGTGATTTTCAACACTTCATGGATTTCACATTTTTTACGCAATGCTGCGTCAATTCTCTCAAGTAGCAAAGCATTGTCCACATGATAGGGTAAAAGGATTCGCTCGGCCTCATTTGGCATCAACTCTAATACCCCGCCTCCATGGCTACGTCCGCATATTTCTGTAAAAGCCAGAGAAAGCGAATTGTAATAACTTGCCGTAAAAGCTTTGATGTTACAGTTGGGTTTTAGGAAAACACGGTGCATTGTGTCGGTTGTAAAAACCCGCGCTTCATTGATAATAAGTCGAGGGTATAAATTATTCCGTCTGATGAACAGTGCATCTGAGATTTTCAAAGATGGAACTACAAACCAGTCGTTGCGTATGCCACACTTGTACCCCTTATGTATTCCCAAACTCTCTCCGTGAGCAATATATTCCAAGGCGCCTGAATTCCCTTCAAGTTGTTTTTTTTCAGGAAAAACAACTAAATGCGCTTTGGCCTTCGATTTTCTATTTATTTCCCAATCTGTAGAAGTGAAAATAGCACTGTTAACTTGAACGCTTCTTCCAACCAATGGCTTTGCATAACTTTCTAATCTATATTTCTCAACCATTGTAAGTGGTATTGAAAAAAAGTCATTTGAACCGGTAGTGATACCAACTTCCACATTTGCATATTTTCCAAGGATGGGAATGTTGCGATCTTTAGAAATGTTTTCTAAAAAATCTATCTCATGTTGTTCCAAAAAATAAAAAGTCCATTTATTTGAATTGAAATCTAGCCGCTTTTTAGGGCTTTTCAATTTAGCTACATCCAAAGATGTCAGATCATCCGCATTCTTTAATTCGATATGCTCAATTTTGTGATTATCTGTGCCATCCTTTTCACACAGCAACAGAACTACTTCTTGCTGGATGTTGGGGAATACCAGCTTCTCGAATGAAATTATGTTTATCTTATTGAAAAAGTGCGCAATAAACGCTCTCAATTGTTTAGCATAAGAAACTTGCAATATTTCTGCGGGAAGTACAAAGCCAATTTTGCCTTGTCCTTCCTTTAGCAAAAGAGCAGAACCTACCACAAATGATACCCATGCATTCGTTAGTTTTGAATATTTCAATCCAGCTTTGATAAATATATCCTCTGCTTCTACCTGTTGGCGGGTATCAAAAAACTGATAACGTATATACGGAGGATTTCCAATGATCAGATCAAATCTGTTATGTGTACTATTACAATAAGAATGAAAATCCTCATTAATAATACTTTTGTTTGCCAATTCAATACGGTCAGATTTTTCGGCTTCTGCCGAATCAAGTTCTATGCCGGTAACTGTATTGTAAGGAAGTTTGAGTTTTTGAATCTGCTCCAGAAAAACACCGTCGCCACAGCTTGGCTCAAGTATGTCAGAATTTACACTTCCATTTACACCCCAACGTAAAATAAATTCAGCAATAGGTGATGGCGTGTAAAACCCTCCCCTTAGCTTTTCTGATGATGCCGTTGTAATTAATTTCATAAACAAACACACTTTGGATGCTTTTTGGTTGGCTGATGATCGCCCTCAAAAATATGATTTGTTTGATGAAACGACAAAGAAAAACAAAAAGTTTTTTTTAGGAAATTTTAATGATGAATGGATCACCTTCATGGAGCGGGCCATAAAGATCAAGTTGTGCACCAATCAAGTTGGAATTTCTCATTATTCCCCCAATTCCCCCCAAGAAATGGACGTTGTATAATTCCCTTGACCAGCTTCACCACTAGGTTTGTGTCTAACCTCTAGTCGGAATTCTCCACTGTTCCCCCCATTGATGACTGCAACAAATGGAATTTTTGCCACTTCAACAAAAGGGTTATCGGTCACTTTCTTCCATTCAAATCTGCCAAAGAGCGTATTTCGGAAGTACACGGTTTGGTCAATGATATGTTCATCAACTTCAAAACCGCTCTGAACCAAACGAAGTGCGCCAGTCGGTTTAGTTCCTTCTTTAGCGAATTGAGTATCCGATGATGATAATTTTCGTTTACTCCAAACCAATTCCCCAAATGCGGCAATGTCACCCTTTGAATCTGGAAAAGAAATGGGCTCTTCTCCAGCCTGATTATCACCTTCTCTTTTAATCCTAAACTCTGAAGGCACTGGTGAAATCTTCCGCTTAGGAAACAAGGATGAAACAGGTGAAGATGTCTGATCCTGTTCTGCATCCCCAGATTTATCTTGAATATTCTGTCTTTCTTGCTCCGTCGGAACAATCCTTGCCAGAACCAAGTGCTCAATCAATTCATAGGTAAGTGGTTTCAAATTAGGGTCAGTCAGGTCAAAAATACCTTTGAAATAGGTTTTTAATTTTGCAATGACTTCGGGGTTCTCTCCGCTCGTATGTTTAGAGCTCACCATCAAGGATGCTTCAACATTAGCGAAAAGCCCTTGTGCGGTTAGGTTTGAAGAACCTACGATCATCTCAGAAATTTCTTCGCCTTCAAACA
>JBBQSW010000090.1:0-10588 GCA_038213575.1 Chitinophagales bacterium
GGGGTAAATGGTGCCCTGCCCGAGCCATTGGAAATCAGGGTGCACCTCACTTTCTTCCTCAAAAAGGTCAATGAAAAGTTTGCCGATGACCTTGCGCTTTTGTTCCGGGTCGCTCACGCCTTCGAGGGCGGCATAAAAACGATCTTTTGCATCCACGCCTTCGATGTTCAGGCCCATGCCTTTGTAAGAATCGAGCACTTCTTGAAACTCGTCTTTGCGGAGCAAACCATTGTCTATAAAGAAGCAAAAAAGGCGGTCGCCAATGGCACGGTGGAGTAGGGTAGCAGCCACGGTGCTGTCTACGCCGCCCGAAAGCGCCATGATAACTTTTTCATTTCCAATCTGTTGGCGCAAGGAAGTGATGGTCTCTTCTACAAAGTGCTGTGCTGTCCAGTCCCCCGCACAACCACAAATGTCGTGGACGAAATTTTTCAAAATCTCGAAACCTTCTAGGCTGTGGAACACCTCCGGGTGGAATTGAATGCCGTACACAGGAGTCTCAAATTTCCCTTCTTCAGAGCGGAACGCTGCGTAAGGAATCGTGTCCGAATTGCCCAATACCTCAAACCCATCAGGCATCCGCACAATAGTGTCAGAGTGGCTCATCCACACCTGCGAACGCTTGGAAATGCCTGCAAAAAACGGGTCACTCGGCGCATGGTGCTGCAGCATGATTTTGCCATACTCTCGTTTGGATGATTGCGCCACTTCACCGCCGAAAAAGTCTGCCATCAATTGCGCCCCATAGCAGATGCCGAGCAGGGGTTTTTTGCCTGCAATCAGGTTCAAATCAAGCCGAAGGGCATTTTCCCAACGCACCGAAAAAGGGCTGCCAGAAAGGATGACACCCATGATGTCGTCGGTAAGTTCAGGCAGTTTGTTGTACGGAACAATTTCGCAATAAACATTCATCTCGCGCACCCTTCGGGCGATGAGTTGGGTGTACTGCGAGCCAAAATCGAGGATGAGGATTTTTTGCATAAAGTCAGGTAGGGCGAACTTTAGTTCGCCCGAATAAAGTCAAGTAGGGCGAACTTTAGTTCGCCCGAGCAGTCGCAAAGGTAGGCAAAGGGCAGGAAGGAAAGGAATGGGATTTACTTCCAACAGGCTAAACATTCTCTTTCTCAAACACCCCACACAGCCAATTTCCCCGACTTTTCATTTCTTTTTTTGAAAAACCTGCTGCTTCGGCTGCTTCGGTCACAATAGCTTCATCGGTAAGCAGTATCCCCGAAATAAGCAGCCAGCCATTGGTTTTCAACAACTTAGAAAGTGTCGGAAGCGATTCCAGGATGACATGCCGATTGATATTGGCCAGAATGCCGTCGAAATTATTGCTTTGCACGGCTGCGAGGGTGCCAAGCCGGGCAGTTATGTTTTGCGCGCCATTTATTGCACTATTTTCGAGGGTATTCAAGTATGATTGTTCTTCAATATCCACTGCTTCCACCTCCGAGGCCCCTTCTTTGGATGCGAGAATTGCAAGAATGCCGGTGCCACAGCCGTAATCCAAAACCCTGGCTTCGCTGAGCGGCAAATGCTCAATGGCGGCGATGCACTGCCAAGTGGTTTCATGGTGGCCGGTGCCAAAGGCCATCTTGGGGTTGATGATCAATTCCCATTTCATGCCTTCAATGGGTTCGTGAAAATCAGCACGGACGGCACAAAAATCACCGACTATCACGGGCTGAAAATTGCTTTCCCAGAGTTCGTTCCAGTTTTGGCCGAGCACAAGTTCTTTTTGCCAGGTGAAATCGAATTGGCTTTGCAGGTCAAGCAGTTGTGCTTCGATTATTGATTCAGAAGCGGATGCAGGAGCGTATGCATTTATTCCATCAGCCGTTTCTTCAAACGTGTCAAAGGGGCTGTCAGACAGGAAGGCGACGAGGATATCGGCGGTTTCTGGATTGGTTGTTAGTTCGTATTTGTGGTAGTTCATGGTCGGCTCAGTCCAAAATATTGTGCCGCAAAGAGACGGAAAAACTGTTCATCCTTGCGCGTAGATAGGGTGACAAGTGGTGGCAGAAACAATCCCCTAAAAAATTAAAAACAGCAAACGGATTCGCAGCAGCATCGTCGAAGATAAATTTTGGGAAGGTCTCAATATTGTATTCAAGTCCTAAGCTTGTCTTGTGGTCAAGGATCCAATGAAAGCCAGCATTCAAATGGTATTGCATGCGGTAATTTCTCTGACCTGTATAGGTGTAATCGTATTGAATGGTACTGTTGGGCACCCCATTGAGATAGTCCTCGAAATGGGTGTTAATTTTAGATGCAAATATGTGGGAAAGGCCCCCACCCAGCGAGACGGATGTTTTTCCACCTTTTTTGAAGGTGTAAAGGAATTTTATGGGTAGCAAGACACTGTTTTCACTCACTCTTTGCCGGATTTTTGAGCGATAATTGCCTGTAGTCGAGTTGGTGAAATCTATCCGATCCTCACTACCCGTTAAGATTGAAAGATAGAGCAGTTCCGTTGAAAGCCTAAGACGTACACTCAAGGGCCATGAATACCACAGACCAAAGGTTAAATTATGACCCATTTTGAAGTCAATTTCAGAATGACTTTTCAACTGGAGGTTTTGCCGTGGGATGGCGAAGGTCCCAGCTTTCACTATAAACCCAAACGCTGGTTTCGTTTGAGCAACGGCGAGTGTTGAGAGGCACAACATGAGAATTGTCGAGGGGAGTATTTTCATGTAGAAAAAGACCTTTTGTGGATGGTGGGGAGGTTCGACGTAGTAGTTGGGTCTGGCTAGAAATCAAAAGGCCCAATCCAAGCCCAAGCCAAACTGGTGGTCTTGCTGCAGGTACTTTGGAGTATCGTTCCAGAACAGTTGGTGGCTACCAAATGCTGATGCGCGAAGTGCCGAAGTCAATTTAAAACGGTATCCATAGGTAAGCCCGCCACCAAGTCCAAAATCATCGGTAGGGTCAGCCGAATAGTCGTGATTATATTGATTGCTCTCTGGATACTCAGACGTAGTGATTGTCAAGTAAGTGTAGGTGCCGAACAAGCCCACATACAAACCCTGATACACTTCTTTGAAATAGTACCGAATTGTAGGGCGAATATTGAATTGGTGGCGTTCTACAGTGTAAATTACAGGCGAAAGACCTGAAAGCAGATATGGTTCAGCAACTGCAGCTTCTGATTCCAATCTTTGCCAATCTACCGCTCCGCCCAAGGTGATGCGTTTTCCGAATTTCAGTTCAAGCCCGAGAGCAGTGCCTACTGCCTTAAACGATCTGTCAGGTCTGAGTTCTTCATTGTGTTGGATACCAATTATCCCATAAGTCCCAGACAATGAAAGTTGGGAGTTTTGTGCCGCCAGTTTTGAAGTTGTTAGAACCATCAAAAAGGCAAAGAAAGGAAGTGTAAATTTGTGCAAAGTAGTAGGATTATTTATGTTCATTAGAAAGCGTGTCGAAATGAATTTCGAGCTACCGCTTCTTAAACTTCGAAATCCCAGCCTTGGGCGCTGGCAATCCCATGCCACCAGCCCCAGGGGGCATTCCCATTTTGCCTGCGGGCATTTTGGAAACTTGGTGCATCATCTGCCGCATCTGGCTGAAATTTTTCATGAACAGGTTGATCTGGTCAATGTTCTGCCCACAGCCCATGGCGAGGCGCTTTTTGCGCGATAGGTTGATGGCATCGGGGTTGGAGCGTTCCCAGGGGGTCATGCTCTGGATGATGGCCTCCACGCGCACGAGTGCTTTGTCGTCAATGGGCGCGTCTTTCAATGCCTTGTCCATTCCTGGGATCATGGACATGAGGCTTTTGAGATCGCCCATTTTTTTGATCATCTGCATTTGTCCGAGGAAGTCATTGAAGTCAAACTTATTTTGTTTGATGCGCTTTTCAAGGCGTTTTGCCTCCTCGTCGTCAAATTCCATCTGGGCTTTTTCCACGAGCGAAACAATGTCGCCCATACCCAGAATGCGTTGTGCCATACGGTCGGGGTAGAACACGTCGAGCGCGTCCAGTTTTTCCCCTTGCGACACAAATTTGATCGGCTTTCCTACCGTATGCCTGATGGTCAGCGCTGCGCCACCGCGTGTGTCACCATCGAGTTTGGTGAGCACTACACCGTCGAAATTGATGCGCTTGTTGAATGCTTCGGCGGTATTTACGGCATCTTGACCGGTCATGGAGTCCACCACAAACAATGTTTCAGTTGGACTGAGGGCCTTTTTGATGTTCTCCACCTCGTCCATCATGACCTCGTCTACAGCCAAACGACCGGCGGTGTCTACAATGACCACATCGTGGCTGTTGGCTTTGGCAAAAGCAACGGCATTGCGGGCAATGTCAACGGGATTTTTGTTCTCAATTTCCTTATAGACCGCCACCCCGATGCTCTCGGCCAGTACGCTCAACTGCTCAATAGCCGCCGGGCGATATACGTCGCAAGCAACCAGCAAAGGGCGCATTTTGCGCTGTTCCTTGAGGTATTTGGCGAGTTTGCCGCTGAACGTTGTTTTGCCGGAGCCTTGAAGGCCCGCCACCAGCACCACGCCGGGATGGCCTTTCACGTTGATACCCACGTTTTGCCCACCCATCAATTCGGTGAGTTCGTCACTCACGATCTTGATCATCAGTTGGCCGGGCGACACACTTTTCAGCACGTTTTCCGTTCCAAGGGCTTTTTCTTTCACGCGGTCGGTGAAGTCTTTGGCAATTTTGTAGTTCACGTCGGCAGCTACCAAGGCACGGCGGATTTCCTTGATGCTCTCGGCCACATTGAGTTCAGTGATTTTGTGGCTGCCGCTCAATACCTTGAACGCACTCTCTAAACGGTCGCTTAAACTTTCAAACATTGTATTTTGGACGGTTGACGGTGGACGGTGGACGGTTGACGGTGGAATTTTGGGCGGTGAAGATAGGTAGTCTGGAGGGAATGGCGGAATGTACGAACTTTCCAAAAGTTTTCAACTTTCGGGAAGGTTGGGCTATGTAAGGTCGTTTTCATCAATGCCTGCTCCTTCGCAAATCCAGGTTTTGAGTTGGACGAAGCCGGGGGCTTGTTTTTGTTTTAAGGTGTTGAGGAATTGTTTCAACTGCTTGTTTTCGCTGGCGTTTTCTTTCTTGCAAATTTCTTTGAAATACTTTTTCGTACGAAAACCATATTGGGCTGGGTCAATGCCCACAGTGCTGGCGTTGTCAAATATCCAATCTTCAAAGGCAGGATTGATGACTAAAAGTATGTGTTCTGTATCGGCTTTAGAGCGGTATTGGATACCATGCAATTCTGTACCTAGCTGAAACTCTTTAAAATCGGTGGGCTTCACCTTGTCATTATCAACAATGCCTACAGCCTTGCGGTTTTTGAAATTTTTTGTCAGCGCATTCTTCACTTCTCCTATGCCAAGTCGGTGATTCCTGACTTTAGTGCTAAGTAAAATTTCCACAAGCAAAGTATCTGCATAGCATTCTGGCAAAATATGGTCTTGGCTCATTCTGGGATGAAGTTGTCGAGGTTGAGGAAAATATCCATTCCATAGTTCAAAATATCGCTAACTTCTTCCTCCGACAGCCGCCGAGCGTGCGTCTCGTAGTTTTCAAACCAAGTGACGAAAAGCGCCACATCTTTTTTCCCATCTTGTAAAATGGGGGTCAACAAATAAGGATTGTGCGTTGTAATGAAATACTGATTTCCACCTTCGTCGTCCAAAATGTGTTGTGCCAATTGGTACACGTATGGCGCGTAAGAGTGTGACTCTGGCTCTTCAAAAAGCAATACTGAACTGCGGTTTGACATGATTGCGGCCAAGTGGAAAATGTAGCGTTGGAAAGTGTCGGGGACGAGGGAGAGGGGGAAACTTAGAAGAGAGGTTTCTGTTTTTTGGACGACTGCCATGCGTTGGCTTTCAACGTCTATTAAAAATTCAAGGCCATTAGGTTTTAGAAACTGCTGGATTTCAGAACGAATATCAGGATAAGCTTCAACTATTGAATAGAAGTTGTTGCCATGTGGCGGTTCAAGCTGAAAGCCATTCTTTTTATCTTCAACTATTCCACGAAATTCATATCGCTTTACTGAGCTTATAATTGGATCGTTTGTCGAAGCGGCACTTTGAAGCTCTCCATTTGCCTTTAGCATTATTGTTATCGAAGGGATAAAAAAACCCGTTTTTTCTTTTCCAATGCCCAACGGGATCGGAGTTGCCGATGATACTTGAAATACAAAATCAGCATTAGGAATGCCTTCTCTCAACACTGCGGTAATATTGTTATTAGCTGAAATCTCAATTGGGGCTCGAAAATTGAAATTATTGAATAAATGGGTTAATGTCCTGTACCTCAAAGTCGTTTCCAAAAATTTCCCACGATCATCCATTTTTGGATAATTAACCCCCAGCAGCGAAATCGCTTCCAAAATATTCGACTTCCCCGCATTGGGCTTACCAATAAAAATATTGATCCGCTCGCATTCGAGCGAGAGGTCACGCACCGATTTGAAGTTCTGAATGCGTAAATTTTTTATCAGGCTGCTCATTTTCTTCTTTTTTTTGATAAAAGTACTTGTCAACGTTTACCAATCACTCAAAAGTTTAGTAATCGTATCTACCCCTATCGCCCGCCCCCACTCCTCCGCTGCGCGATCGTCGAATCTATTTCCATTGCTTGTCGCCGTAGCTCATCCCCTTTTGCAATATTGCCCGAAGCCGAATAAGCCAGGCCCAAATCCCAGAGGAAACCAGCCTCTTTCGGGGCGGCTTCAACGGCTTTCGTAAACCATTCAATGGCTTCGGCATGTCTGCCGGTGATACCGTAACCGACGCCCATAAGTCGGGCCGTTTCAGGGTCTTTTGGGTTTATTTGCCAAGATTCGTTGAAACATTTGAAAGCATTGGTGAGGTCGGCTCTTTTCTCTCCGTAGTATTTGCCACCATCACGGAGGGCCAGGGCGAGGTAGGTTTTGAGTTTTGGGTCATCGGGTGAAAGTTGTACGGCACGGCGATAATCGGCAATAGCTTCCGGGTATTCTTGCAGCACATAATGCGCTCCACCCCGACTGATATAGGCGTCTTTATAGTTCGGATAAATTTTGATGGCCTGATCAAGATGCGGCATGGCTTCCATGCACAGTATCCGCTGTTTTTCAGCGTCTTTTTCTTTGGTAGCACGGTCGAAAAGCACGCCGCCACAAGCATTTTGAAGTTTTGCACTGTTGACCGAGACCGCAGCATCCGTCATAAAAAGTTTTTCATTGCTCTCCCAGGCAAAGTTCCGAATGAACGTTTTGATGGAAAAAAGAAGGATAACCGCGCCGAAAATACCGAGCACGAGATTTCTGTTTTTTCCTAAATATTTGCTCAAAAACAATGCGATCAAAAAGCAAAAACCCACCGAAGGCATAAATGCGAAACGTTCCCCCATATTCGTTCCAATGGGAAAAACCAGATTCGACACGATACCCAAAGGCAGTAGGTAGAGCAAAATGCCAAACGCTGAGGGCGCGCGCCGCTGTGTGCCCCGCACTGCCCAATAACCCATGAAGGCATACAACGCGAGGCTAAAAAGCACCATTGGGTTCGAAAATCTCATGATGCCAATCTGGCGAGGATAATAGTCGTGTGTGAGCGGGTGTGGCACAAAGAGCAGTTGCACATACTTGCCAAGTGTGTAAAAAATGGTGGCCAGGCGTTCTGCTGGCGCGAATTTGACCCATTGATTTCCTTCCAACTTCAGGAAAGGGTTGTTCATCAATTCCATGGGTTCGCTGCCGAAACGCCATTGCAGGATAGCACCCCGCAATAAGAAAAAGGCAACGAAAGTTAGGAAGATTGGTAGGCTCGCTGCCAAAACAGATCGCCCTCCCTTCCCGTCAACGGAGGAGTTGACTCCTTCATTCTGCCGATTATGGCCATATCTAAAAAACCACAACGCCAGTGGTATCAGCACCACAAATGCTGCTGCATTTTCTTTGGAAAGGCAGGCGATGAAAAACGAAATACCCGCCGCAACCGACCACTTAATTTCTTGTGTGTCCCAAGCTTTCAAGGTGAAAAACAAGGCGCTCAGACAGCCCAAAAGCGTCAGAATTTCGTCGCATCCTTTGATGTTCGCCACTACCTCTGTGTGGATTGGGTGGGCGGCAAAAAGTACGGTTGCCAGCCAAGCGATCATAGGGCCTGCCTGTGCTAAAAGTGGGGAGGGGTCTCCTCTTTGCTGCGCAAGGGTCAATGGCGGCGACAAAAGCAGCAAAAACGTCCTGTACAGTACCACGCAGGTGAGTGCAAAAAGCAGTACCGTGAAAAAGTGAAAAATGAACGGATGGGTGCTAAACTGGTGCAAAATGGCAAAAAGAACCAGGGTCATAGGCCGATAGCGACCACCAGATACAAGGACTTCCTTGCCTTCCACCTTGAAAAACCCAAAAAAAGTGTCGTTAGAGAGTATACCGCCGATGCCTTTTATTCCTTGTTGGGTGAACATATTGTCCGTGATGACAATTGCGTCGTCGAGCACAAAACCGTGCATCAGGGTGTTGGCGTACAGCAAAAACGCGAAGGCAAATATAAGCCCACTTTGGAGCAGGGTATTGTTGAAGAAACTGGGTGTGTTCGACTGCCAATGATCGGTGGCCGCTTGGACATTGGGGGACGTACGGTTAGGCTTTTGTGGGATTTGTTTGCGTTGTTGTTTGGACATGGTTGTTGATTTCGTCGGCGAAAGAACGGGAATTTTTGAACACTTTCTCAGATGGCCCTACCGAATTTCACTCAAATTCCCGCCAGCCTTCCGAAATGCTTTGTACGCTCCCTTGCCAAATTTCGACCCGTTGAAAACCATGCTCGGAGCACGCTCTTTTTGCTCCTCGGCAGACAATCCATTGAAATCGAAGCACTTCTCCGAACAACATCCCGCGTATTTTTCGCGGCAGTTGTCGCACTGTATGAACAGGATATGGCAGTAATGATTGGAGCAGTTCGTGTGAGCGTCTGCTGGCTGGCCGCACTGGTGGCAATGAGCAATCACGTCGGGGCTAATCCGCTCGCCAAGGCGTTCGTCGAACACAAAATTTTTACCTAAAAATTTGTTTTTCAAGCCTTTAGCACGCACTTGCCGGTCGTATTCGATAATGCCACCTTCGAGTTGAAACACGTTTTCAAAGCCGTTGTGTTTCATGAACGCGCTGGCTTTTTCACAGCGGATTCCCCCGGTGCAGTACATAAGGATCTTTTTGTCTCGCTGTTCGGATAGCAACTCGGCCACCATGGGCAATTCCTCGCGGAAGGTGGCTGCGTCGGGGGTGATGGCGTTTTCAAAATGCCCAATTTCACTCTCGTAATGATTGCGCATATCCACCACGATAACACCGGGTTCTTCGCTGGCTAGGTTCCACTCCTCAGCGTTCAGGTGGGTGCCCGTTTTGGAAGGGTCGAACGTTGGGTCTGCCAATCCATCGGCCACGATTTTTTCTTTCACTTTGATGGTCAATGCAAAAAACGATTTGCCTTCGGCTTCCACGGCCACATTGAGCCGCATTTTCTGAAACATCTCGTAACTGTTCATCATTGTCTTGAACTTTTCAAAAGCTTCTTCGGGCACCGAAATCTGTGCGTTCAAGCCCTCGTGCGCTAGGTAGGTGCGTCCGCGTACTCCCATAGCATCCCACCAGGAGTACAATTCGTCGCGAAATGCCTGTGGGTCAGGGATGTGGGCATATTTGTAAAAAGAAAGCGTCACTCTTTTTACCGTGTCTTTTTGAAGCAGATCCTTCAATTCGCGTCGGTTGATCCGGTTGTGCAATGCCTTTTTGGGTCGGCGCAACGGGAAGTCAGCACTTTGGAGCGGAGCGGTAATGGTATTCTCGATCATAATAAACAATAAAGCACAAATTTCCGATGCCTGCGCGAGAGCCACAACTATTTGGCCATTCAATTTTCTCCTAATGGAACTTCTCTGCTCGGGATTCGAGTTTAAACCAGCGTTAATTTTTTAGGCACGATTACAAAAGTTCGCCAAAAAAATCCCACTTTTGAGGCGTTGTTACTCAACCTCGCCTCCCTGAATTTTCTAATGTCATAAAAATTTTGACCTATGGAATGGAGAAGACTCAACGGCCAACGCATTGATAAAACCCTGCTCACAGCGGTAGAAGAAACTATCCGCCGGGAACAAAATGAGGGTTACAAATTGAAGGTCTGCATCGGCACCGATTCTCAAGTAATCGGCACCGAAGTGCATTTCGCCACGGTAATCGTGTTTTTGCGCGAAAAACGGGGCGGTTTCATGTTTATTTCCAATGACAGGTGCCAGCGCAAAATGACCATCCGCGAGCGTATGATCCTCGAAGTGGGTCGTTCGGTGGAGGTGGCCTACAACCTTTGCGAACTGCTCGACCGGTACGATGTTGCGCTGGAAGTACACGCCGACATCAACACAGACCCTTCATTTGAGAGCAACACAGCGCTCAAAGAAGCCATGGGCTACATACTCAGCATGGGTTTTGTGTTCAAAGCCAAGCCAGATGCCTTTGCTTCCTCTTCTTGCGCTGATAAGGTGATTTGATAGGGGTTAGGGTTTAGGGTTTAGGGTTTAGGGGTTTAGGGTTGAGGGTTGAGAGGGTTTAGG
>JBBQSW010000091.1:0-10447 GCA_038213575.1 Chitinophagales bacterium
GGAGAGAAACTCCGTGCCTAATTCTGGTACCGATTCGCTGAGGTTGCCACAATTACCATTGTTTGCGTCCACCACCACCAGTTGCATACCCGCCTCGACGGGAGAGCCCGAGGTGACCGTCAATTTGACGTTGATATCGTAAAGTACGTCCGGGTCGGCGGTAGCCGGGAATCCGGTGACTTCAATATTGCCATTGAAATTGCCGCCCGAGTGGCAACCGTTGCAGTTCCCGTCGAAGGGCGCTGCGGTTCGGCCTGTAGGTGGGTTGCCGCTATTGGCGAGCCAGACGAGCATACCAAGGATGAATCCGGTGATGGGGAGCAGGCGGGAGTGTTTAAGTTTTTGCACGCTAATTAGTTGATTTTTGCAGTAGCAAAAGAACAGAGTTTGTTCGTAGGAGTTTGTCGGATTTTGGCAATACTCGGATTAATATGTGGTTCATTAATTACGCCACCACCAACCCAGCTTTTTCCGAAATTTCCAGCATCCGATCAATAGATGCCCGGCCCTGTTGGATGACCCAATCTGGAAGGAGGATTTCAGGCAATTCATACTCCATGCAGAGGTAGAGTTTTTCGAGTGTGTTGCGCTTCATGTGTGGGCACTCGTTGCAGGCACAATTATTCTCTGGGGGGGCCGGGATAAATGTTTTGTGGGGACTGGATTTTTCCATCTGGTGCAAAATGCCCGCTTCGGTTGCCACAATAAACTCGGTAGCCGAATCATTGATCGTGTACTTCAAAAGACCGGTGGTAGAACCGATATAATCCGCCATTTCAAGGATATGGGCTTCACACTCCGGGTGGGCTATGAACTTGGCGTTGGGATGCCGCTGCCGAAGTTTGACGATGCGCTCGTGGCTGAATATCTCGTGCACCATACAGGCTCCATTCCATAGCACCATGTCACGACCGGTCTTTTTGATGAGGTAGGCGCCCAGATTTTTGTCGGGCGCAAAGATGATGGGCTGGTCTTTCGGGATGCTCTCAATGACGGCTATAGCGTTGGTGCTGGTGCAACAAATGTCCGTGAGGGTTTTGAGTTCAGCGGTGCAGTTGATGTAACTGACCACGAGATGGTCTGGGTATTTTTCCTTGAATTTTCGGAAAAGCGCCGGAGTACATGAATCAGCCAAAGAACAGCCTGCTTTGAGGTCGGGCAGGAGTACTTTCTTATTGGGACTGAGAATTTTAGCCGTTTCAGCCATGAAGTGTACCCCTGCAAAAACGATGATGTCGGCTTCCGTGCTGGCCGCTTTTTGAGAAAGTCCGAGCGAGTCGCCAATGAAATCGGCCACGTCTTGAATTTCAGATTCTTGATAGTAGTGGGCAAGAATGACGGCGTTTTTTTCGCGCTTGAGTCGGTTGATTTCGGCCACGAGGTCAAGCGTGGGGTCTACTTCGAGGTCAAGGAAGCCGTTGCGGTCGAGTTTGGAGGTAGCAGTGGTGAGAGACATAGTTGGTGTTTATTGGTGGATTTTAGGGGTAGAATGCTTCTAATCTTCCATCGTCAATACATCCACAATAGTTTTCAGCGCGATAAAAATCGGTTCGCGGCCTTCTTTGCTGACCAGCGAATCGGGGTCGTCTTCACTTTCCAACACGGCTTCTTCGGCGAATGCGAGCAGGTCTTCTTGTGGAGAACCTTCAAAAAACGGGTCGAGACGGTCGCGGAATTTTTTAGCCGTGGAAGCTTCCAGTACTTCATAGTTGTTCTCTTCGGCCTCGCCAATCTCTTCTTCGGATACTGCTTCCACAGGGCCGTTCACTTCTACGATGGATTTCCAGGCAATGAGCGCGAGGTATTGCAAATAACCTTTTTCATCCTCGTTGAGCAGTTCAAATTCTTCGCTGAAAAGCCAGGCGAATAGGACGGGTTGCGCCTCCGAAAAGGCTTCCATTTGCTTTTCGTACTGCTCATCAGAATATGATTCTAAGGTATCAATGACGGCATCAATTACTTCTTCGGATACGAATTGCATAGGTTCAAAAAAATTGAAAATCAGGTGATTGTGCTTGAAATGACGGACAAAACTACGACACGGATTTCGCTGATTTGCACGGATGCACCCTGAATTTGAAAAATCGAAATTCAGGTTCTCCTCCCAATCCGCGAAAATCCGTTCCTATTCGCGAAGTCACGGCCTGACGGTAGCCAGGCGCGTCCCCTTTTTTAGCCTACAATTGCCAAAACCCGCAAAAAAAACGCCCGTCATTTGAAGTGGTTTAATTTTGCCCAAAATTTCTTTCTAAACATGAAATACAACGCCTTGTTCCCCACCATTGCCTATCGCTCTTTTGCTACCCCGATGGAAAATTTATGGGCGAAGACGGGATCACCCGCCATAGCAAATTTATTTGCGAAAGCAGGTCTCCTCCTCCTCGCTTTCCTTTGTCAATCCATTGGATCCTTTGCCCAAACCTCTGAAAAATACTCCCGAGTAGAAATTAGCCTCGAAGGAAAAGACATCGTCGCATTGGCTCGGCTCGGTCTAGAGACGGACCACGGCCTGTACACTCCCGGCCATTCGCTGGTGGCGGATCTGTCCGCATCCGAAATTCTGCTGGCGCAAAATGCAGGTTTCCAAACCAAAATATGGATTGACGACCTCAAAAAGGACTATCTCGAACGCCTGCAAAACCCTGCCGCATCGGATCGCGGTGAATCTTGCGCCGGCACTGGAGTGAACTCCTATCCAACCCCCACCAATTACAGCTACGGTACCATGGGCGGCTACCACACCCTAGCCGAAATGATGGCTGTGCTGGACGATATGCGGGCAAAATTCCCCAACCTTATCACCGCCCGGGCCGATGTAAGTGATACCATCGAAACTTGGGAGGGCCGTAAACTCCAATTCGTCAAAATATCCGACAACCCCGATAGCGAGGAGCCAGAACCAGAAGTGCTCTACAATGCTTTGCACCACGCCCGAGAGCCAAACGGCGCGAGCCAAATGCTTTTTTTTATGTGGTATTTGCTTGAAAACTATGCCACGGACGTTGAGGTGCAATATATCGTGAACAATGCCGAACTTTATTTCGTGCCTTGTGTCAACCCCGATGGCTATGTGTACAATGAAACTACCAACCCACAAGGGGGGGGATTCTGGCGCAAAAACCGCCGCAACAATGGCAATGGAACCTATGGCGTGGACCTCAACCGCAACTACAGTTATTTCTGGGGCAATGACGATAATGGCTCTTCGCCCGACCCCTCCAGTAGTACTTACCGCGGCCCAGGCCCATTTTCCGAGCCTGAGACCCGCACCATCCGCGATTTTGTGCAGGAGCACGAATTTGTTTTTTCACAAAACTATCACACGCACGGTAATTTGCTCATTTATCCATGGGCCTACAACAACCAATTGGCCGACACTTCATTGGCTATTTTTGGCAAACTCTTCACCCGCGAAAACCACTATAAAACTGGGACTGCCATCGAAACGGTGGGCTACAATGTGAACGGCAACTCCGACGATTGGATTTACGCCGTGGGAGGCGCTAATTCCTTCACTCCCGAAGTGGGCACCACAGGCTTTTGGCCACAGCCCGATGAAATTGACAATCTCAATCGGGAGAATGTGTGGCAAAACCTCAGCACGGCACTCTGCGCCCTGCGTTTTGGCGAAGTGGTGGACAAAAGCTCCCATTATCATTCCATCCTAACGCCAAATATAGAAATTGAACTTACCCGGTACGGTTATCAAGACGGGTTGTTTTACGTCGGATTAACCCCGCTTTCATCCAATATTGCAAGCATTGCTCCCACTACGCATACCGTAACGTTGGCTCAATTTGAAACAAAAGCCTTGAATTTCAAGGTCACTTTGCAGCCCAACATTCAAGTTGGCGATGAATTTACTTTTCTGCTGGCCTATTCCAATGGCATTTACGACAAAGTTGACACCCTCCACAAATTCTACGGTGGTAAAGCCGTAACAGCGTTCACCGAAAACGGCAACAGCCTGGATGAATGGGACGGTTCGTGGGCTAAAACCCAATCCGACTTTGTCAGTGCCCCGTTCAGCATCACAGACTCGCCAGACGGCAATTACGAGTCAAATACTTACACCGACTTGCAATTGTCCAACCCAGGTGTGAACATCCCAGCAGGGGCCAAAAGCCCACAACTTCGTTTTTGGGCAAAATGGGATATTGAACCAAATTACGATTATGTGCAAGTTCGTGCATCTGGCAATACCGATCAACCGCTTTGCGGGCTTTATACCAATCTCGGCAAAAATGGCGCACAGCCCTTTGGTGAGCCGATATTTGATGGTTTTCAAGGAGATTGGGTGGAAGAATGTATGGATTTGTCGGATTTCATAGGCCAAACGATAGACCTGACCTTCATCCTAGGTTCTGACAACATTGACGATCGGGATGGCTTTTATTTCGATGACCTGCGCGTTCAATACACCGACCCGACGCTACTGTACAACGTGAGTATTCAGTTGCAGGATTTCCGCCTGCGACAAAATGAGCCAAACCCCGCCGCGGAGTCTACCCTGGTCCGTTGGGAGAACACAAAACAAGTTTCGGGCGATGCTACACTATTGGTTTACAATCACTTAGGGGTAAAAATTGCAGACCGCATGGTTAGCCTTCCGGCACAAAATGAAATTCGACTCGATACCCGAAGCTGGCCTGCCGGGCTTTACTCCTACCTTCTACAAACATCGGAAGGCCAAAGCCAGGCGATGAAAATGACGGTGATTCATTGAGAGAAGAACCCGGACAAAAATAAACCGCCGAGGCGCAGAGAATGGATGTTCCATACTCAGCGTCTCTGCGGGTTATTATTCACCCGTTCCTTAATTTGCAAACGAAAACCCCAGACCAAAAGACCACCACATCTTTCGGTGATACAGCCATTGGTCGCCTACTTCGCTGGCGTAATCTTTTCCGAATATAAGCCCCAGATTATAATGATCTAGCTGCAAGAGTATCCCCGAACTCCAACTGAGGCCAGGCACTACGCCCGTTTCCGGGTCATCGCTGGCCGCAAATTCCATTGAAGTATTGTTGTTGTTGATATTGATAAACGTCAAGCCCGCCGTTAAAGGAATGGTGAGGTAATGCTCTTTTTTCTCTGACAATTTTTTGGTCAGTCCGATAAAAGCCCCGAGTGTGACGTCGGTAGTCAGGCGAAAAGTGCCGTGCTCTGCCTTGGGTCGAATTTTGAACGGGATTGTTAATTGGCCGCCTGTTACACGAAGCCCTTGCAGGAACTTTGGTTCTGTGGCAACCTGAACCTGGGCACTCGCACAACTGGTAGCCGTAGAATCGGCACTTTTGCAACGTTTACAAACGGTTCGCTGGAGGCTGGGCGCAGCGGTATCACTCACTACAGGCTGTCCAAGTCCTTTTGGGGAAACACCGAAGCAAATTCCGGCGATCGCGAAACAAAGATGGGGCTGCTTCATATAGGTTAGAGTTTATAGATTTCAATGTAACGCAATTTAACAAAAAGTTCGTGTGTCTTAAATGTTATATTGTGTAGATGCCGGTTAGCGATAGATGGGTGGGCGGTTTCACTGTATGGGCAAAAAAATATATTGTAAGGGAGCCGTTTAGGAACGGGTGAATATATTTTAAAAAAAGAACCCCTCGGTGTGCTGTTAGAGCACCCCGAGGGGTTGAAATATAGTGAATGGAGAATGAGATCAGCGTTTCACGATGAATTTGCTCACCAGCCTTTCGCCATTGTCTGTATTCATTTCCAGAAAGTAAAGCCCTTCTGACATACTGGCGGGCAATTCAAGTGCTTGGATTTGACCGCCTTGCAAGCTTTGCTGAAGCAACATTTGGCCTTGTACGTTAAATGCCCGGAGCTGAACTTGCTGATCTTCCCAAGCAGACAAATCGGCGAAAAGTGTACCCTCTGTCGGGTTTGGGAACACGCGGAATTCGCCCACAGCCTTCCTCACCGTCTAGGATGCAAAAGCTCTAGGGCCGCATACGCCATTCGGCAGATGCGGCCCTACTTCTCAAAACCCAAAAGCACCCCCTCAATAATATCACAGCATTCGCCCAACTGGATCTCGGTCATAACCAGTGGCGGAGCAAAACGAATCACATTGCCATGCGTGGGTTTGGCCAGCAAGCCATTTTCAGCCATTCCAAGACAGATGTTCCAAGCTGTTTTGCTTTGTTCCGTATCATTAATGACTACTGCGTTGAGCAAGCCCTTGCCCCGTACCAGCGAAATAAGGTCTGGACGTTTTTGCTGGAGCACCCGCATGCGCGAGCGGAAGGTTTTGCCCAGTTCTTTGGCGTTTTCGGCGAGGTGTTCGTCTTCTACTACTTTCAAAGCCTCCATGGCTACGGCGCAGGCAAGCGGGTTTCCACCAAAAGTAGAGCCGTGTTCGCCGGGTTTGATGGTGAGGATCACCTCATCTGAGCTGAGGACTGCGCTCACGGGCAGCACACCGCCCGAAATGGCTTTCCCCAAGATTAGGATGTCGGGTTTTACGGCCTCATGATCACAGCAAAGCAAACGGCCTGTGCGGGCAATGCCTGTTTGCACTTCATCGGCGATAAAAAGGGCCTTGTAGGTCTTGCAAAGTTCGTAAGCGGTGGCGATATACCCTTCGTCTGGCACGTTCACACCTGCTTCGCCTTGGATAGGCTCCACTAAGAACCCCGCCACATTGGGGTCTTGCAGGGCCTTTTCGAGTGCAGGGAGATCGTTGTATGGAATCACTTCAAAACCACGCATATACGGGCCAAAGCCATTGCGGCTGCCGGGATCGGTGGAAGCGGAAATGACGCCCAAGGTGCGTCCATGGAAGTTGCCTGCGGCAAAGATGACCTTTGCTTTCCCTTCAGCCACGCCCTTGATTTGGTAGGCCCATTTGCGGGCGAGTTTGATGGCAGTTTCCACGGCTTCTACCCCTGTGTTCATGGGCAGAATACGCTCATAACCAAAATATTGGGTCAAAAACTCGGCGTATTCCCCGAGCAGATTGTTGTAAAAAGCACGCGACGTAAGGGTCAATTTTTGCGCTTGCTCGATCAAAGCCCCAATGATACGCGGGTGACAATGGCCTTGATTTACAGCACTGTAGGCAGATAGGAAATCGTAGTATCGTTTGCCTTCAACATCCCATACATGAACGCCTTTGCCACGCTCAAGCACTACGGGCAGGGGATGGTAATTGTGTGCGTTGTAGCGATCTTCGAGCTCCATCAACGCGGCAGAGGAAAGTGTGGTGAGGATTTCCATATTTGAAATGTGGTCAATAATTAAAAGGTGGTCAATGTGGCCACATTATCCCATTCACTCAAGTTCTTCGTAAATCTGTTCCCGAGCCACCATTTCTGTGAGTGGCAGTTTGAGTTCAGCCATCTTTCGGCCAGCGATGGCAGAGTCCAATAAACTTTTGTCGTCAAGGCGTGCAGTGAGGTAGCCAGCCAAAAAAGCATCACCAGTTCCAGTGGTATCCTGGCGGTGTGGAATGGAATGGGTTTCACTGCCATTACCTACCCAACAACCTTTTTCGCTAATAAAACACACTTGCGACGCTCCAATTTTCAAAAAATGCTCAATGACTGCTTCTGGCGAAGGCGCATTGTCTTCATAAAGGCGTTTCCAATCTTGGTCGCTTATTTTGACCAATGCCTTGTAACGGCAAATTTCGGAAACCGCTTTTTTTGCTTCGATGCGGTCAGGGAATATTTTTTCGCTGTAATTGACATCTATTGAAACCAAACATCCTGCACGTTGGGCTCGTTCGGCGGCCTGCAAGATTACATGCTGCGAAGGGTTTTTGCTCAAAGCGAAACAAGTGGTGTGAAAGACCCCAATATTTTCAAAAGATTGGAACGGGAACTGGCGGATTGACAACATCGAATCGGCGCCACGGTACACTTGAAGGTTGGAGTCGGTAGCGGCACGTGTTGCCAAAATAAGGGTAGTTGGCTCCTCCACTTGTGCCACACAAGTGGTGTCCACGCTAGCACGGTTGAGGTGATTGATCAAAACCCTTCCCATGTCGTCGTTGCCCACGGTAGCGGCCAACATTGTTGTGTTGCCAAGTCGAGCCATGTTAATGGCTATATTCGCTGGATTGCCGCCGGGTATGCGCTTAAAAAGCGAACCCTCGTCAATAGTTTGTACAAATTCTGCGGTGATAAAATCAACCAGTAGTTCCCCAGCCGAGAGGATATCAATAGTTCTACGCATAAATGCCGTTCACGGAATTTTTTTCAGAGGTAAATGGGGTGCCAATCGCGCTACTGCTTTGTTTTTCAGGCGATTTCCCGTATGCTTCTTACTAGATTAAGCGGCAATGATACGGCGAGTTTTGGACTTCGTTGGCGTGACACCTCGTTCTATACGACCAACTAGTGTTAAAATTGGGATTTCATTTTGAGGTACACGCCGTTGGTCCAACCAAAACCATCCTGATTGGGATATTCGCCACCACCACCCGCTGCGTCTGGGTTTTCTACGTCGTATTTTTCCATCATTTTTCCCGTGGCGGCGTAGGTTTTTTCGACCAATGCGAGCCAGTTTTGACGGATTTTTTCTGCCAAGGCGGTATGGCCGTAATTCATCAGACCTTTATAGGCCATCCATTGAAGCGGCGCCCAGCCGTTGGGCGCGTCCCATTGCTGGCCAGTGTGGGATTGTGTGGAGACGAGTCCGCCGGGACGCAGGAATTTTTCCTCCAAAACTTTCGCCACGCGGGCAGCCTGTTCGGCATCGGCTATTTGGAAAAATAGCGGGAACACTCCAGCAAGTGTCAATGCAGTAGAACCTTGGTTTTCAACGTGATTGTAGTCAAAAAAGAACCCCTGACCATTGTCCCAACAATGTTTAAGGATGGCTGCCTTGCGTAGTCTTGCGCGATCTTTAAAAACCTCCACTGGAGTGTGGTCGGGTAATTGCCGATAGGTGTGTACGAGCGTTTTTTCTAAAAAATAAAGGAGGCAATTCAAATCAACCGGCAGCAAATCGCAGGTTCGGATGCTGGCAAGCTGGTGTTCGTCCTTTAGCCAGCGACTGCTGAAATCCCAGCCCGATTCAGCGGCAGCGCGTAGATGCCGGTAGGTTTCTTCAGCCGCTCGGTCTGATTGCTGGGCGGTGTGTAAATCTTCGACGTAAGCTTCAGGGCGCGGGCTGGGATCGTCGTCCCAATAGCGATTCAAAATACTGCCATCAGGCAGGATCACTACCCGACGGTGCGCTAATAAGGTGGGGATTTCTTCAATTTCCGCTGTGCTTACATCGGTGAGTGCTGGTTCCCCATCCATCCAAAAATCATACTCTTTTTCCAGGGCAATGCGGTACTGGAGCAATATTTTTTCACCTTTTATTTCTGCTAAAAGACTGACCATCAGCGCAAAAAATGGCGGCTGTGAACGGCTGAGGTAATAGCTCCGATTGCCGTTGGGGATGTGCCCGAAAGTTTCAATCTGGTAGGCAAAATTGTCCACCATGTTTTGAATTGTCTCGACCCGGCCTGATACTTGCAAGCCAAGCATCGTGAAATAACTGTCCCAATAATACACCTCACGGAAACGCCCGCCGGGCACGATGTAAGGGTAGGGGAGGGGGAGAAGTGATGAGTGATGAGTGGTGAGTGATGAGTTTGGGGCACGAAGCAGTACGTCCCAGAGGTTTTCGAGATGTTTTCGGAGGGGCTTGTTGGCGGAATGGTAGCTGGAGTCGGGTGTTTCGGGGAATTCAAAATGGGAGGCTACGAAGGATTTTAAGTCAAAACCAGGCTGGGTTTTGGCTTGTTCGTATGCTTCCAAAATGTCTGCCGGGTCAGATTTTGGGGAGCAGTCGGGGAAGAATTTGGAGTCGGGAAAGAGGCCGCTCGTTTGAACGGCTTCGTAAAGTGGGGAGAGGGTGGTGACGTTGAAGTAGTGGCTCATAATCTAATCGAAATATTCTATGGGCTTGTCGTATTGAATAGTCTCTTTTTCTGTTTTTCCGCAGGTGGTGTTATGGACTATTTTGACTAGTCTGTCGGTGGGGTATTCAAAGCAAAAGTGCGAAACAAAAAAGGAGGGACTTCATGGTTTTGATTCTAAAAAAATCGAGCTTGTGGAGGTTTTCGAAGTCTAAAAGACCTTTCGCTCGCGTCAGGATTCTGAACTTTCAGCCTGCAATTTCTTAAAGAAAAACAGCCCCACCAACAAAATCCCGATCGGAATCAGCGAAAAGTAAAAAGCCGTTTGGCCGCCCAGTTTTCCAAAAATATTGCCCGTAATGATCGAACCCGTGGTGCCGCCCAGCGCTGAAAACACAATGATAAGCCCCGACATGATGCCGTGTTTTTGTTTGGGCAAGCTGCTCAGGATACGAGAATTGATGGCCGGATAAATCGGTGCTAAAAACAACCCGATCAGCGGAAAAATGAACGCGGCCAAGGGTGCATTCCCCCAGCCGGTGATGGCCCGATCTTCCAAATTGCTGGCCAGTGGAATGG
>JBBQSW010000092.1:0-10426 GCA_038213575.1 Chitinophagales bacterium
AAAATGATGTCGAAGGAGGTATTCACGGATTCTGCTGCGGGCGCGTTTTTCAACACCCATTTTTTGAGTATCAAATTGGACATGGAGCGTGGCGGAGGGATCGAAATTTCCAGCCGCTACAAGATTTGGGTGTATCCCACACTGCTTTTTGTGGATGGCACGGGGACGGTGCAACACCGATCGGCAGGTTTCCACAAACCGCAAGAACTCATCGCATTGGGCAAAACGGCCCTCGATCCGTCCCGGAACCTCGCGGCATTGGAACACCAATACGCCTCCGGCAATCGCCGCAGAGACTTTTTGCTGCAATATCTGGAAGCCAAATCTTTGGCTTACGACCCGGACGCGGGCCGCATCGCCAACGACTTTTTGAAAACAGAAGACGATCTTGGAACGCCTGAAAACATGGATCTCCTCCTGCGTTATATGGACGATCCTTATTCCAAAGGCTTTCAATTTTTGCTAAAAAATCGCCCTGTTTTTGAAGAGAAATACGGCAAACGCGAGGTGAAAGTCAAGATCGAAACGGTATTCGAGGGCTACCTGCAAAGTCATCCAGGACTTCAACTGGGCGAGGTGCAGCGGCTTTATGGAACGGTTTATCCAGAAGGAGGGGAAGCACTTGCCTCGCGATACCGACTAGACTATCATCGCCAACGCAACGATCCGGAGAATTTCGCAAGCTCGGCCATTGACCACTACACCCGTTATCCTTCAGACGACCCTGACGAGCTCAACGAAATGGCCTGGATTTTTTCAGAAGAAGTAAGTGATCCCGTGCAGCTTCAATCTGCGCTGGGCTGGGCTGAGAAGGCTATTTTTTTGCAGGAGACATCTTATTATCAATACACACTTGCCAAAGTCTGGGCCAAAATGGGCAAAAAAAAAGCGGCGCGTAAAGCTGCCGAGCGCTCGCTTAAATTGGCCAAGACAGAAGGAGAAGACCCTACGTTGGTGGAGGAATTGCTTGAAAAATTGAGGAAGTGATCAGATGGTGTTCTTCTATTGACCGGGTGACTGCCAGCCACCCGGTCAATAGAAGAACACGCTTGCATTGGCCAAAGCTGAAGGAGAGGACGCCAGTTTGAGGAGGAGTTTTTAGAAGAAATAAACTGGATTGTGAACCCTGCACTAGCGTTAGTCCTCAAAGATCTTCATTGGCAACTGATTTCCAATACCTTTGGAAAATCGGGCATGTTCAATAATTGCCGATATGTTTCACGGTTATGGCGGGCATTTTCCTCGGGTGTTTTGGCCTGAAAAATAAAATGTGCCAGACTAGACCAGCCCACAAGTTCGGCTGTGGTGAGCACACGACAGGTGTTCCTTTCACGCGAAACGGCAGGGTTGTTTTGATGTTCAGCTTGTGTTGCCAACCTCAGGTAAGTACTTATGGTGCTGCGTGTTGGCTGAAAAAATTCCACCCGGTGCACCTGTGGATCCGTGGGCAAATATACGGCGTCAAATTCATCGCCTTCCATGAAGGGGAAACCGTTGGGCAAAAGGATGGGATTCATATTTCTCACGGAAAAATCGCCCTGTTCCATGAGGCTGTCAACAGCCAATAGTGTGTAGGTAATTTTTTGTTCGCCGGGTTTTTCGCCCTGCACCAAGTGAAGTCGGGCCACGGTTCGTTTGCCTTCTGCTACAAGGCGCTTCATATTTTCCTTGCTGTATTTGCTTACGATGCTGGTGGATGCCATACGTTTGGCGTCCTGCACTTGCCCAAACCAACGGAGGCCAAAAAACGCAATCGCCAGTACCAGCAGCACCCCTCCGGCCAACAGCACCATGTATTTGCGGGTCTGCCCTTCGTTTACTCTTCGGATACGGTTGCGGGGAGTGTCCACTTTTTTATTTACCCTAAATTCGTAGCCGAACACGCCGTCTTTCTTTTCCAGAATGAGTTCACAGAGTTCGTCTTCGATAAAAAACGAGTACATTTTGCTGTCTTTCACCGAAAAGTCAATCTGCACTACCCGCATATTGCAATGAACCATCACATGCCCTGTACGGTCGCCATGGTACAGCCCCACCCGGTGGCGGCCTCCAAAATCGTCGAGAAAAACCCAGTTCATTTGAGCCATGGCTTGAGCACTTACGATTTAGGATTAATAAAATTGGCAACTGGTTAGGTGGAACACGGTTGGCAACGGCTATTTCCTTCCCCGCACCTTCGGCCTTCCAATACTAATATACTGGAAGCCAAGATCTTTCATCTGCTCCGTGTCGTAAACATTGCGACCGTCGAAGATGATTTTTTCGCTGAGTTTAGTGGCCATGTGTTCAAAATCAGGCGTTCTGAACTCGTTCCACTCCGTCATAATCGTCAGGCAATCGGCCCCTTCCAGCACATCATACATTTTTTCGCAGAGCGTGATTCGGTTGCCGTAAATGGTGCGGACATGCTCCATAGCTTCAGGGTCAAAAGCGCGGACTTTTGCGCCCATAGCGAGCAATTCGTCTATGATAACAAGGGCCGGGGCTTCTCGGATATCGTCGGTGTTGGGTTTGAAGGCGAGGCCCCATACCGCGATGGTTTTGCCAGAAAGCTCATTTTTATAATGCTTTTTTATCTTTTTGGTCAAAACTCCTTTCTGGATTCCGTTGACTTTCATAACGGACTTTAGGATTTTGAAATCGTAGGAATACTCGGAAGCAGTTTTGGCGAGTGCTTGCACGTCTTTGGGGAAGCAGGAGCCGCCATAACCGATGCCAGGGAAGAGGAATCGTTTGCCTATCCGCGAATCCGAGCCCATGCCGATGCGCACTTGGTCCACATTGGCGCCCACCTTTTCGCAGAGGTTGGCTATTTCGTTCATGAACGAAATACGAGCAGCGAGGTAGGAGTTGGCCGCGTATTTGGTCATTTCAGCGCTGCGTTCGTCCATGAAATAAATGGGATTGCCCTGGCGCACAAAGGGTTCGTAGAGTTGGCGCATGACCTTGCGCGCGCGTTCGCTCTTGGTACCCACCACCACGCGATCGGGTTTCATGAAATCGTCTACAGCTACCCCTTCGCGGAGGAATTCGGGATTGGAAACGACATCAAACATTTTTTTCGACAGTTTCTCAGACATGATGGCTGCCACCTTTTCGGCGGTTCCCACGGGGACGGTGCTTTTGTCCACGATGACTTTGTAGTCGGTGATGATGCCGCTCAAGTCCTTTGCCACCCCCATAATGTAGGAAAGGTCAGCACTGCCATCGTCGCCGGGTGGCGTTGGGAGCGCGAGGAAGATGATGCTGGCTTTTTCTATGGCCTCGGCCAGATCCGTGGTGAAATGCAGACGCCCTTCTTTGGTGTTGCGCTCAAAAAGGACATCGAGGCCCGGTTCAAAAATGGGAATTTTGCCTGCACGCAGGCTTTTTACTTTTTCTTTGTTGTTGTCAACACAGATGACATTGTTGCCTGTTTCGGCAAAACAAGTTCCAGTTACCAGCCCAACGTAGCCAGTTCCAACGACGGCGATGTTCATGTGAAAAATTCAGGTGTAGTTTGTAGCCCGGAACTCCGTTCCGGAGCATGATATGTCCCGGAACGGAGTTCCGGGATACAATGAGCCGCAAAGGTAGGGCGAGGTGACGGAAGCAGGGTGGTTGAAGCTAATTTTTAACCCGGCCTTACAAATACTTGTTTTTTAGAATATCGTTCCGAGCAAACCCCCTACTTTTGGACGAAGTTGGATTTTAAATGCAAACACACCCAATGAATTGTTCGATTTTTGTTGTCGTTGGCTCGAAACGAGGGCTACTTTTTGCCTTTTTTTTCTGGTTGAATTTTTTGTTAATTGCCCAAAAGCCATCGGCCAATATCGTGCCGAACCCCAGTTTTGAACGTTTTGCCAGCGTTCCTATCGGTTGGTCCTACAATGGCGCTTATTTTGGCGATGTGGTGAAATATTGGTTCAGTGCCACCACCGCCAGCCCCGATATTTATGGCCCCGACGTACATGTGCCGATGGACTGGGCGGAAAAAGGTTTTGGAGACCAAAAGCCTCGAACAGGCAAAAGCTTTGCGGGGCTCACACTTTTTGGCTGCACCAATGGGAAGCCGCACTGTCGAGAATTTGTAGAAATCCAACTGGCCGAGCCGCTCGTGATTGGGCAGGCGTACTATGTCGAATTTTGGGTCACGCACTTGGCCAGATCATTGCAAATCAATAACTTGGGTGCTTATTTCAGTATCAGTGAAATCAAACGGCTGACCGATGAGGTGCTGGTGCGGGAGGCTCAAGTGAGTGCAAAAAATATCGTGCCGGCCCCCAATGGGAAGTGGGTGAAAGTAAGCGGTCAGTTTGTTGCAAAGTATGCGGCGGAATATGTGGTCATCGGCAATTTTAGGGACGATTTCAACACCCTTTCCATAGCACCCCGAGCGGATTCTTACAATTATGCTTATTACTACCTCGACGATGTGCTGGTGAAAAAAATCCCACCTTTCATGCCGGTGCCTATTAAACCCGACGACCTGAGTTTACAGAAATTGGAGCCTGGGAAAACTATCCAACTGAAAAATATCTACTTCGAGTTTGACAAGGACGAATTGATGCCACGTTCTTTCGTTGAGTTGAATAAGTTGCTGAAAATCATGCGCGAAAACCCCAAACTTGTCATCGAAATCGTGGGGCATACCGATGCCCTGGGCGATGATGATTACAACCTAGACCTCTCTCGCCGCCGCGCCCTAGCCGTGGTCAGCTTTTTACAGGAAAATAAAATCAGTAAAAACCGGCTTCGTTCGCATGGTGAGGGTGAGGCAAAACCGATCTCATCCAATGAGACGGATGAGGGGAGGGCGCAGAACAGAAGGGTGGAATTTGTAGTAGTGAAGAAATGAAAATCTCCTAAAAATTCCTCCACATCATACTTTCCACTGGCTTATCCGTACGCTCGTTGTACTTGGCGTTCTGCTTTTTATTGTAATAATTGGCAATGTCGCCGTCCACGAGAAAATAGATGAGTTGACCAATGGGCATCCCGGGGTACACGCGCACGGGCATCACACAGGAAATTTCGAGTGTCCAGGTATTGCAAAAGCCCACATCGCCTTTGCCGGCTGTAGCATGGATATCAATGCCAAGCCTGCCTATACTGCTCTTGCCTTCTAGAAAGGGTACTGAGTTATGTGTTTCGGTGTATTCTTCGGTTACACCCAGATAAAGTGTGCCGGGTTGCAGCACGAAACCATCTTCTGGAATTTCAAACGTGTTGATCCGATTGTGTCGCTTGGCATCCAACGCATGGTCTTGATAAACAGCGAAGTAGCGACCCAGATGCACGTCGTAGGAATTGGTGCCTAGGCACTCAGGACGGAAAGGCTCAATCACAATTTGACCCTTTTCAATGGCCTCGAGAATTTTTTTGTCGGTAAGTATCATAACGTAAAGCGAAATTCATTTCGCAAAAAAGCCCGCAAAAGTATCTCAAGCGGCCTAACTTTTTGTCAAAAAGCGTGTTTCTCTTTTCTAAATATGAAAAAGACCCTCGTCCTTGGCGCCACGCCCAATCCAGCACGATATTCCTACCTCGCCACCATGCGCTTGGCGCAGCATGGCCACGAGGTCGTCCCGATCGGTATCCGTAAAGGAGAAATAGACGGCCTTAAAATTGTGGAAGGAAAACCCGAAGAAGAAGGCGTGGATACGGTGACGCTTTACCTCGGCCCAGATCGGCAGCCAGAATACTACGACTACATCTTGTCGCTCCAACCCAAACGTATCATTTTCAATCCGGGGACTGAAAACCCCGAACTGGCCCAACTTGCCAAAGAACGCGGCATCGAAACCTTGGAGGGCTGCACTCTGGTGATGCTTTCAATTGGGGCGTATTGAACCTCAAAAAAACATCGGTCTGATATTTTGACTGCACGGTGGCTGTTCTTTAAGCTGGTCATTTCTTTGTCAGAAACCAACAATTTCAAAAATCTGAAAAACCAACAGTGACTTACAATCGTAATAACGTATTAACCCTGCAAAATTAAAAAACTTAGAATTGGTCAGGTGTGCCATCCGTGTTCCACCTAACCAGGTGCAAAAATTTATTTTCTCTCGCATCAGGCGGGGGAAAAAGTACGGTAGGAAGATTGTTTTCATTTGGTTTTTGAGCCGCTCGACGTAATGTCGAGCGGTTTTTTTTATGCCTTGACGAAAATGGCCAAATCGCGCTCTACTTCCCAGTCTTTCGCAAAGAAAAAGTTGAGTCTAGCAGCCGTTTCTTCATTGACTTTCAAGTCTTTGAATGCGTCCACAGGCGAGAAAACACCCGGTTTTAGGAAAGGCAAGGCCCCATTTTGTGCATTTTGCGCATAGCCGACCCAAGTTTTCTGACCGAGCAAAACAACGCCCCAGTTTTTCAATAGCAAACCTCTTTTCCCTGAAAAAATGAGCCATGCCGGAAGTGTGGTGAGTAGCCCTATGCAAATACCCAGATCAATCAATCGTTTGTCGCGGCGATGACTGGGCTGGGCAATGTTGTAGCGAATGTCAATGGTATAAAGCTCGCCCGGCTCGTCTTTGCTGCTGCTGCCGATGATGCTCAGACTTTCTTCGGGCACAATTTTGTAGGAAACCGCCGGGCCAATCTGCGCCATGTTCGCCATAATTTCCTGTGAACCAATGTCTTTGGAGCAAAAAATGATCTCGTTGGCTTCGTAAATCCGCACCAGATCAGCCAATTGTGCTACGCCGCCGAGCCGGTCCTTATTTTCCTCCCCAGAGGAGGAGGGGTTGGTGCCCACCCGCCCAATAAAATTTTTCCCTTCTGCACCTACCCGATTCAACAGCCCCAAAACCCGTGCACACTCGCTTTCAGAGCCAACCACGAGCAGGTTTTTCACTTTGGATCGCCCTAGGCGGAAATTCCCAAATTCCCAAAAGTGCGCCGCTACCCGTAATCCACCCGTGGCAAAAACCGCCCATACTGCGCCCATCAACACCAGTGCCCTGGAAGGCCGATAATCCAGATCAAGAAAGCCGTAAACCGCAGAAAGCACCAGTGTTCCGAGTCCTAGTCCGCGCAACAAACGACTTAAGTTATATCGGGTGTCATAGCCTCCACTGAGCCATACCGTGCCGAGCCAGATGAGAATGTAAAGTGGAAAATTAAACCACAATACATTGATTTTAAACCAGTTAGGATCTTGATAATAATAATTGGCCCAAAAATTCTTGAGCAGCACTAACCCGAGGTAGATAGCCAAGGCATCGAGTGCGGGAAGCCAGGTTTTCCCCAAAAAATTTCGGAAAAGGGTCAAGCCCGCTCTGAACCAAATCGCAGCCTGCAACATGAGTACGAACAGCCCTGCTCTTCGCCCGCTGAAATGTTTGCGGGCAAAAATGATCATTGCCTGGTAAAAGGTCCGTACATAATTGAGGGTGCCTTTTTTGGTGCTCTCCCCTTTGTAATGAATAATCTTGGTTTCGGGGAAATAATAATTTTTGAAACCCTCCTGCTGGATGCGGTACGAGAGGTCTATGTCCTCACCGTACATGAAAAACGCCTCGTCGAGCAGCCCGGATTTTTCCAAGGCAGCTTTGCGCATGAACATGAAACAGCCTGCCAGTACATCCACTTCGTTGGTCTCGTTTTCGGGCAAATGCCCCAGATGGTAGCGATTAAAAATGGGGCTGCGCGGAAACAGCGTTGAAAGCCCAAAAGTCTTGCAAAATGCTACCCAGGGTGTAGGAAACCCACGTTTACTCTCTGGTAAAAACTTGCCACTTCCATCCAGAAGTTTACAACCAAGCGCTCCCGCTTCGGGGTGTGAGTCCATGAAAATCAAGCATTTGCGAAAGGTGTCCTCCTCAACCAAGGTGTCAGGGTTGAGCAGTAAAACGTATTCCCCAATGCTTTGCTGGATGGCCTGGTTGTTCGCCACTGCGAATCCCGGATTGTCCGGATTGGCAATGAGTTTCACCTCGGGGAATCGTTCGTGCACCATGCGCACCGAGTCGTCGGCGGAGTTGTTGTCTACTACCCATACCTCCCCATCAATACCCTGCATGGCGCGGCGCACGGAGCCGAGGGCTTGTTCGAGGAAGTGTCGGACGTTGTAATTTACGATGACGACGGAGAGGCGCATGAGGCGCAAAGTTGGTGTTTTCAAATCAAACGCCCCCAATGACTACCCGCCGCATCAGCTCCTCTCTGACCAATTTCAATTCCCGTCCAGCATCTCCCGTCACAGAGGTGTTCTCCTGCGCCCGGCGGATGAGATAGGGGATTACCTCTTTTACCTGGCCATAAGGAAGGTACTTCGCTACGCGGAAACCCGCTTTTGCCAGATTAAAAGTCACGTTGTCGCTCATCCCATAGAGTTGACTGAAAAGCGTGTTTGGATGATCGTGCGCGATGCCTTTTTTGTCCATCAATTCGACTTGTAGCAGGGCGCTTTGGGCGTTGTGGCTGGCGTTGCAGACGGCCATGGTATCAATATGGTCAATACAAAAACGGAGCGCAGTATTGTAAAGATCATCCGTTGCATCCTTGTCGGGGTTGATGGGATCCTCGTAATTTAGTTCTTGTGCGCGTGCACGTTCCTTTTCCATATAAGCACCTCGCACAAGTTTTGCGCCGAGCAGAAAGCCTTCTTGGCGAGCGCGATCATAGCTCTCGGTAAGGAAATGGAGGCGATCGTGACGATAATATTGGAAGGTATTGTACACTAACACACGCTCTTTGTTGTAACGCCGCATCATGAGCCACACGAGATGGTCAATAGAATCCTGAATCCAACTTTCCTCTGCATCAATAAATACAGACACGTTCTTTTTGGAGGCATGATAACAAATGGCATCCAAACGCTTGAGCGCGTTGCGGTACTCACTAATTTCCTGACGTTGAAGGGTTTCTGCGGATTGAATGCGCTCTAAAAGCCCAAAGCGCATCAAGCCTGTCACTTTAGTACTGATGATCGGAATACTTTTGACAGAACGGGAGGCAAAGTCAACGGCCCGGATATTCTCGTTCATCGTGTGGTTGAAATCAGTTTCCGTTTCTTTTGCTTCCGCACCATAGTCCAGGATGGTGAGCGTGTTGTACTCCGCCAGTCTTTCAATGCTGGGCAGGCTGTCCAGAAGGGTTGTGCCGCCCACAAACTGTTTGAAAACAGTGTTTTTTACAGCCCATTCGGCAAGCGGTATGCCATTTTCTACTGCCCAGAGCGCGAGGTTTGAACCATGTTTTACGAGCCACGGCTTGTTCATCATACGGAACAGCCAGGCCGTTTTTTTCAGTTCTTTGTCGGAAAGGTGGGCAAATGCGATCTCTGTATTAGAAAAGTCTAGGGTGGTCATAAAGAAAAGGTTAGGGTGGAGGGAAGAGTTCAGAGCCAATGGCCAACCGTCAAGCTTTTCCCTGCCAAATATCCCAAGCTGCCTCGGCTTGCAGTTCCAACATTTCCAAACCGTTTTTTACTGTGCAGCCGCGGGCTTTGGATTCCCACAAAAGTAGCGTTTCGGCGGGATTGTAAATCAAATCGTATACAAACGTCCTCGATGTAAAAAAATCTAGTGGCACCGGCGGCATTTCGTCTACGCGGGGGAAGGTGCCCAGTGGTGTGGCATTGATTAATATTATGGAGTCTGAAAGCTGGGAAGGTCTCCAGCGGTGATCGAGGTCTTGGTAGCTGATTTCGTTTTCACCCAGAGGGTTTCGGGAAACAAATTTGAATGGGATTCCGAGTTTTTTCAACACAAAGGCTACTGCTTTTGAGGCGCCACCTGTACCAAGAATAACCCCTTTTAAGCTCCTGATATCAGTTTCAGTGAGCCATCGAACCAGTGATTTTTCGAAACCTACGGCATCCGAATTGTATCCAATAAGTTTTTGATTTTCAACAACTTTAATACAGTTCACGGCACCTATGGCGGCAGCTGTTTCATCCAGATCATCGAGAAATGGGATGACCGATTCTTTGTACGGAATGGTAACGTTGAGACCAACTATTTCGGGATTTTTCGCCAATAAATCTGGCAAATCGGCAATTTTTTCCATTGGGAAAAGTTCGTAGCGGGCGTGCTCTATGCCTTCGCGTTCAAATTTTTCGCTGAAATATTGCTTTGAAAATGAATGGCCAATTGGCCAACCGATCAATCCGTAAAGACGCATGAGGCTTTTCTGTAAAACAATTAGTACTGCTTTATCCCAGTGACGTAGTACATATCCATCATGCCCTTGTTTTTGGCGGCTATTTTGCCCCGGTGTTGCCATTCAAACTCGTATTTGGCAAGCCAGTAGGCGTCTTCACTGACATTAACGCGGCCAGACTCACACTGCTCCTCCAGACGTGCTGCAGTGTTCACCGTATCCCCCCAAATATCGTAGGCAAATTTTTTCGCACCTACCACACCAGCTACCACAGGGCCTGTGTGAATGCCCACGCGGGCATCGAAGTGTGGCAAGCCTTGGCTTAAGCGCTCGGCCT
>JBBQSW010000093.1:0-10382 GCA_038213575.1 Chitinophagales bacterium
TCCAAGCGGCGACCAGGCACCGCCCGCATTTGCAGCAATAACTACCATTCCTACCAATAATAGGCGATCCTCGCGATCCTCTACAATTTTGCGCAAAAGACTGACCATTACGATGGTCGTGGTCAGGTTATCGAGAATGGCTGACAGGAAAAAAGCGATTATGCATGTGAGCCATAAAAGCCGCCGTTTGTCGGTGGTGCTAATACGCTTTGTTACGAGATCAAAGCCGTCGTGCGCGTCAATCAATTCCACGATGACCATGGCCCCGAGCAGGAAAAACAAGATGCCTGAAATGGTGGATAGGTGTTCGGCCAATTGGCTGGAAACCAAGTCTTTGTCTGTCTCTGAAAGGATGTAGACCGCCCAGCAAAGCACCGCGGTAATAAGCGCACTGGCTGCTTTGTTAATTTTTATACCGTGCTCAAAAGCGATGGCTACATAACCAAGCACAAAAATCAAAACCATTAACCATTCCATGGACGAGGGTGTTAAAAGGGCTTTTGCTTTCGTCGCAATAAAGCCCAGAGATCAATGAGTGTTTTTACCGCCAACAAACCAACGAGGATTACGCTGCTCCGCAAATCGAAGGCGGTGCACAAGGTACTGACATCGGTTGTTTCCTAATTTTGGTTTTGGTAAAAATCACACCAATAGTTCCAAAACTGCAATCCGATAACCAGCAAAAGGTTGAGGTTGAATGGATTTTTCATCGAATTCGAGAAGAATGCTGGTATTTTCTGGCATCAAAGCAAAATGTTCCCGCAAAAGTAAAAATCGTGGCATTTTTGCGCGCCCCATCCACTAATCTACCAATCCACCGATCACCCATAAACAAATCACCCACATGCAAGGTCCAGCCATTTTTTTAGCACAGTTCATGGGCGACACTGCTCCATTCGATTCACTTGAAAGCATCTGCCGTTGGGCAGCCTCGCTTGGTTACGTTGGAGTGCAAATACCAACCTGGGATACGCGACTGATTGACCTCGAAAAAGCCGCTGCAAGCAAGGACTATTGCGATGACTTGAAGGGGCGTGTGGAAGCCTGCGGAGTCAAAATCACTGAACTCAGCACCCACTTGCAAGGTCAGCTCGTGGCAGTACACCCGGCATACGACCTCATGTTCGACTCCTTCGCGCCCGAACAACTGCGCGGCAATCCAAAAGCTCGTACCGATTGGGCTATTCAAACCTTGAAAAATGCCGCATTGGCGAGTAAAAACCTGAGATTGCATGCCCACGCCACCTTTTCTGGCGCTTTGATCTGGCACACCGTTTATCCCTGGCCCCAGCGACCACAGGGTTTGGTGGAGGCTGGTTTTAAAGAATTGGCCGCTCGCTGGGTTCCAATTTTGGATGTTTTTCACGAATGCGATGTGGACCTTTGCTATGAAATCCACCCAGGTGAAGACCTCCACGATGGGGCTACGTTCGAGCGTTTTCTAGCAGCTACAGGCAACCACCCACGTTGCAATATCCTTTACGATCCTTCGCATTTTGTGTTGCAACAACTTGATTATCTGCAATATATTGACCTTTATCAGGAGCGCATCAAGATGTTCCACGTCAAGGATGCAGAATTTAACCCAACGGGGCGAAGTGGGGTGTACGGTGGTTTTCAAGACTGGGTGAACCGCCCCGGCCGCTTCCGCTCTACCGGCGATGGTCAGGTGGACTTCAAGTCTATTTTCTCCAAACTGGCGCAGCATGGTTACAAGGGTTGGGCCGTGCTGGAATGGGAATGTTGTATAAAAGATTCGGAACAAGGGGCACGCGAAGGAGCGCCGTTCATTGCCAGCCAGATCATCCAGGTGACAAAGCGGGCATTTGACGATTTTGCGGGTGGGAAAGTGGATGAGGGTTTGTTGCGCAAAATCATCGGTGTTTGAAAAATCTAAAAAAGCGTACACTCTGAATCGCCGAAAAGTAGACCTTTGCGCTGCTTTTACAAAATACCTGTCTCACAACAATGGCCGGCCTTTCTTGTTTGAGTAGATAATTTTTTGATTTTCAATGGGATACATAAAACAACAATACGACCCACAGGTCCTGAAGCAACTACCCACCATCGTCAAATCGTACCAACGGCCTGATACACGAAAGGCTGTTATTCAAATGCTCAACTCCTTTTTGCCTTTTGCGGCAATCTGGGTAGCCATGTATTTTTTGATTGATGTTTCTTTTTGGCTTGTTCTGCCTTTGGCAGTCATCAACGCATTCTTTCTGGTTCGAATTTTTATCATCCAACACGATTGTGGGCACCAGTCTTTCACGCCCAACCGCAAAGCCAACGACTTTATCGGCGAGGTGTGCAGCATGCTCAGTTTCATGCCGTACCGTTATTGGGCCAAAAGCCACAATTTCCACCACGGCCACAACGGCATCCTCTGGGAACACCGGGACATTGGTGACATTAACTTGCTGACGGTCAAGGAATTTAAAGCACTGTCGCGCTGGAAAAAGCTTCATTATGCACTTTTCCGCAGTTTTCCGGTGTTGTTCGTCATCGGGCCAGCATGGTACCTGCTTATCCAAAACAGAATGCCTTTGATTCGCCTGAAAGGCTGGGAACACGCCCACCGCGCACTTTGGAAACACAACCTGTTGCTTATCGGCTTGCACGTTGGAATCATTTTGGTGCTGGGCTACAAAGCGTTTCTGATGGTTCACCTGCCCATTCTGCTGTTTTTCTCGGTCATCGCGATCTGGTTTTTTTATGTGCAACACCAGCACGAAACCGCTTACAAAGAGTGGAAAGACAAATGGGACTACATTCGCGCCGCGGTGCAGGGAAGTACTTTCTACAACCTGCCAAAGATGTGGCACTGGCTTACGGGCAACATTGGCTACCACCACATTCACCACCTGAATCCTTTGGTACCCAACTATGAACTGGCTCGTTGTCATCACGAAAACCCCATTATGGACAAGGTGGCAAACAAGATCACGTTCATCCAAAGCCTGCGCTGTATGTTCAACAAACTTTGGGACGAAGAACAGGAGCGTATGATCACTTATCGGGAATACTTCCGGAAATACCGCAATAAAAAGTAAGACGGATCTTCTTTTCGATAACAGGACAAAGCCTTTCAAGATGTTGATATTCAACATTTTGAAAGGCTTTTTTCATGCCTGGGTATTCAGCATTGTTTATACTGAAGTCCACCGGGCAACATGGAGCCATCTGGTGGATTTCAGTACAAAAAAATGCTGAATAGCACAATTTAAGTACCGATGAAATAAACACTTGTTTTGAGGTACGATGGCCCTGCTTTTTCTGGGCCTAAGTTTGCGGAATTTTAAAGACCGGCTATGATTGTGTGGCACAAACAAATGCTAAGAAACCTTTAAACCCTGCCGCTCGATGTGGCTTCTTCCATTTGCTGCGTTTATACTTTGTCTTACAAAAGAGACACCTTTACACAATGAA
The DNA here is from genome assembly GCA_038213575.1 of Chitinophagales bacterium. Lineage (GTDB taxonomy): Bacteria > Bacteroidota > Bacteroidia > Chitinophagales > Saprospiraceae > M3007. Next base: position 3,430 of record JBBQSW010000093.1, read on the forward strand.
AAGATCACTCATTCTGACCTTCGTATTTGCCTTAGCTTCTTTCACGGGTGCTTTTGCACAAAAAATTTCAGGCTCTCCCAAAGCACAGCCTGCAAAACAAGAATCAAAAGCCGAAAAACCAGTACCTGCCGACTCCCAAACTCCCGCTGCCGACCCCTCTGGCGGAAAAAGAGCGGAGAAAGGCAACAATGGGAAACACAAAGGCCAGGCAAAAGGGCATAAAAAAGGGCAATCCAACGCCAAACATGGCAATGCAAAAAAAGGCGAAGGCAATAACCAGAAAGTAGAGGGGAAAGGCCGTAAAAACCGCACAAAAGGCAACACGCCAACTCCAAGCACTACGCCAGCCGGATCACCCAAAAACGATAAGACCCAAAATTAACCCGCCAGTCAAAAAGAGGCCAACCCAAATTCGACACACCGCTCCTGATACCGTCATTACAACACGACCCCCAGGGCATATATGAAACACAATCAACGCCTCCTGAGCAATCCGGGGGCGTTTTTGTTTACGACAAACGCGGCACAAAAATCGGGGTGCGACTCAAACAAGTCGCACCCCGATATACCAATCACCAATACACCAATCACCAGTCCACCAAACACCAATCACCATTATGGGAAAATGCCCATTGAAACATAGTCCCCTGCAATCTTCTTCAAAGAACAAACAAACGCTGCCGTCCGCATGTCTTTGATATCAGGGTGTTGGCGGAAAGTTTCTTTGATCTGGCCGTAAGCGGTGATCATGGTGTCCTCCAGACCGGAATTCACCAGATCAACTTCAGTGCCACCGCGTGTGAGCAAATCACGGTCGCGGTCGCTGAGGGTTTTGCCTGTAAATTCTTCCACTTTCATCACGATGCGACGATAAGCATCATGTTGGAAACGGTTTTCCAAACGTCCAAAACGGTGGTGCGAGAGGTTTTTGAGCCACTCGAAGTACGATACCGTCACACCGCCTGCATTGATGTAAAAGTCAGGCAGGACAATGATGCCTTTGGCAATAAGAATTGGGTCGGCATCGGCAGTGATGGGGCCATTGGCGGCCTCTGCGATGATCTTTGCTTTGATACGCGAGGCATTTTCGGTGGTGATCTGATTTTCCAGAGCAGCAGGTACCAGTATGTCGCACTCCAGTTCGAGTGCTGCCGAAGCATTTCCGATATGTTTCGTACCTGGGAAGCCGATGATTGAGCCTGTTTCCTTGCGGAAAGCCAGCAATTTTTCAATATCAATGCCATCCGGGCCATGAATCGAGCCTTCACGTTCGGCCACGCCGATGATTTTCACATTGCCTTCAGCCTGACTGATCAAGGCCGTGTTGCTTCCTACGTTGCCGAGTCCCTGTACCACCATTGTTTTGCCCTCAATGCCTTTGGTGAGGCCAATTTTCTGCATGTCTTCTTCGTAGCGCATGCACTCACGGAGGCCATAAAACACACCACGGCCCGTAGCTTCTGCACGGCCACGAATACCGTTTTGCGTTACTGGCTTGCCTGTAACACAAGCAATAGAGTCCACTTCGCCGTGGCGAAGCGCCTGGTAAGTATCGAGAATCCAAGCCATTTCGCGAGGACCGGTACCGTAGTCTGGTGCAGGAACGTCAATGCCGGGGCCGATGAAATTCTTTTTTACAAGTTCAGAAGTGTAGCGGCGGGTAATGTTCTGTAGTTGTTCCTCCGAAAAATTGGCTGGGTTAATCTTGATTCCGCCTTTCGCACCACCGAAGGGTACATCTACGAGGGCGCATTTGAAAGTCATGAGGGAGGCGAGCGCCATTACCTCATCTTGATCAACAGATTCGGCGTAGCGGATACCGCCTTTGGTAGGCAGACGGTGATGGCTGTGTTGCACCCGATATGCTTCGATGACTTGGTAGCCACCATCCACACGGATGGGAAAACGAATTTGGAGCACAAGGTTGCACGCCTTGATCTGCTCTACGAGGCCTTTGGGGATGTCGGTAAAGGCCGCAGCCTTGTCCACGTAGTTTTCTACGCTCTTGAAGAAACTAATTTTTCCACTCATTTTTGTCGTCGTTGAGTTGGTGCTCTATTTTGGTTAGTGAACGATCCAGACGTACAAGCTGCCAGACGATGCCAAGGAAGATGAGCAAAATAACGCCTACTACGACGTATATTTTACCAGTCTCCCGCATGTAATCGCGGTTACCCTGCGCCCAGGTGGCGGGCAAAGATATTGCCATGCACAGAATGATTGTGAAAATATGGCGAATTGCAGAAAATTTCATGTTCCAAATAAGCTGAAAAGTTGTGTTTTCTTGGAAATTTAGAAACGGCGCAAGGTAGTAGAGTTTTTGATTCGATGGCCCTATGTGCGCAGAATTTTACACTCAAAAACATGATTCCATTTGGTGCTTCCTTTTGCATCTTTGCGCCGTGTTCATCAATCTCCACACCCACCACCCTACCCTATCGCCCAATATACTCGAAATCGAGAGCGTATATTATGGGCAACAAAAAACACCCGTAGCAGCTAGGCGCTCCATCGGGCTGCATCCCTGGTTTTTGGAAGGAATAGACCTCGAAGCAGCCAGGTATTGGCTGCTCGAACAAGCGGAATTACCCATCACCCTTGCCATTGGCGAAGCAGGACTGGACAAAGTCTGCAAAACGCCCTGGGATTTGCAAGTGATTGCTTTTCAACACTGTGTAGAGATTTCCGAGATTTCGGGGAAGCCGCTTATTATCCATTGCGTCCGCGCTTTTTCGGAAGTCATTGCCCTGAAAACGGAATGGAAACCCAGGCAAACCTGGATTTTCCATGGCTTCGACAAAAAACCCTCAACAGCGGCAATGCTGCTCCAAGCGGGGTGCTGTCTTTCTTTTGGTACGGCCTTGTTGCGGGAGAAAAGTCATGCTGCGGAGAGTTTACGCGCTACTCCACCGGATCGGTTCTTTTTGGAGACGGATAACGCAGAGATTGGGATTTCAGCCGTTTACGAGCGAGCGGCGATGCTTCTAGGGGAGGAATTGCAAGTATTGGAGAGACTGGTGGAATGGAATTTTAGATTTTTTTTGAAGCACAAAAGGAACCAAAAAATTCAATAATCCGACGTAATCAACAAATTCAAATCGGTGCTGCGAATCTGAAAACGCTCTCCCAGATGTGTATTCGTGAGCGTTCCCCGATAAGCATACACCCCATTCCGCAATCCCGCATGGGAGGTGACGAGTGGCACAATCCCGCCCGTTTCACTCATTAAGAGCATGGATGTCAGGATATTGCTAATTGCTTCAGAGGCCGTGCGCGCCACTCGGGAAGGAATGTTGGGCACACAATAATGGATTACGCCATGCCGCTCGTAGGTCGGATGATCGTGCGTGGTCGCCTCCGAAGTTTCAAAACAACCGCCTTGGTCAATGCTTACATCCACAATGACCGAGCCGGGCTTCATACGCATAACGATGTCTTCTGAGACCAGCATCGGCGCATTGGCGTGTGCCGAATGGACCGCCCCGATGGCCACATCCGCCGTCAGCAGTTGTTCGCGCAGGTGATGCGGATTGATGACAGAGGTATGCAATGGACGGCCCACCTGATTTTGCAAGTGGATGATTCTCTGGATGTTGTTGTCAAAAATGCGCACTTCTGCGCCAAGCCCGAGGGCTGTGCGCGTGGCAAATTCTGCAATTACGCCCGCACCGAGTATAATCACTTTGGCCGGAGGCACACCCGCCACACCTCCGAGCAACACCCCCTTGCCGCCCCGGGTGGTAGCCAGCAGATCTGCCGCGATGAGGATGGCACTGTTGCCCGCAATCTCACTCATTGCGTGTACGATGGGAAAAGCGCCCGACACATCGTCGTGGATGTATTCCATAGCCAAAGCAATGACCCGTTTTTGCAACAGGCGATGGATGTATTCGGCATTCAACAAGGGCAAGTGGATGGGGGAAACGACCACCTGACCCGGACGCATCATATCAATCTCTACCAGTGTAGGCGGGGCCGATTTGAGAATCACTTCCGCATTATAAACCTCTTTTGCACTTTGAACGATGTGTGCCCCCGCTTCGGAATAATCCAGGTCGCTGAACCTCGCTTTTTCACCCGCACCCGCTTCTACGAGCACCTCATGGCCGTGAGCAGCAAGTGTTGCCACCGAATTGGGCACCAGCGCCACCCGGTTTTCTTGCAGGGTAGTCTCTTTCGGGATACCGATGCTGAGCCGCTGGTGACGTTGAGTCACAGCCAGCATTTCAGGTTGGGTGCGTGGGAGAGAGAGGGTTTCCATGAATTGTGGTGATTCGTTTGTTGGTGGAGTGGTGGATTGGTGATTGGTGGATTGGTGATTGGTGGATTGGTGGATTGGTGCGCAAAGATACGGCAAGTGGTTTGACTGGCACCTACGAGCCTATTTACTTCGGCGGTTGGCTCGGTCGCACCTCAATCTTACTCGGTAGGGTACGGGGGTTCATTTTTAGCAGGTCCACTACGAGCTGGCCCAGATCCTCCGGTTGTATTTTCCAGGTGTCGGAAGGGTTGGGCTCGTGGTTATTGAAATGTGTGGCCACCGAGCCTGGCATAATGGTGGAGCATTTAACCCCCGCATCCCGCAGATCAAGCATGACGGCCTGGGTAAAGCCCACCAGTCCAAACTTGCTGGCGTTGTAGGCGGCGCCGGCGGCAAAGAAATTGGTGCCGGCAAGACTGGCAATGCTGATGAAATAACCTTTTGACTGAATGAGCGCATCCAAGGCAGCTTTGAGGCTGTAGAAAACACCGGTCAGGTTGGTGTCCATCGTTTCATGCCATTGTTCCGGCGTAAGCGTGGTAATGGGGGCAAAATGGCCCAGCCCGGCATTGGCGATGAGCACGTCGAGGCTGCCAAAGGCTTCGAGCGTTTTGGCTACCGCATTTTTCTGGGCATCAAAATCCCGCACATCGGCCGCGATGGCGATCAATTTCCCTGGGCCTATGGAAGAAAGTTGGCGGGCAGCCAGGTCGGCAGTTTCCTGATGGCGGCTGGTGATGGCAACGTTCATGCCTTCTTTAAGCATCATTTCGGCAATGCCGTAGCCGATGCCTTTGCTGCCCCCGGTGATGAGGGCTGTTTTTCCTTGTATGTTGTTCATAGTTCCATGAAACGCAAAGGGAAAGGATTGGTTGACAACATCCCATGTTGAGCGCCAAACACTTGCGCGTGAAGTGCTGGCAACTGAGTAAGGCGAGCCTTATGGCCGACTGCTTATAGATCCAAGGGCAATCTTATTTCCACCTTGGTGCCCAGCGGCACCCCCCCACTGTCGTACAGGTCAATGATCTCCAGGTTGGTTTTTGACGCTTCCGATTGTTCAATAAGTTGCAAACGTTGTTCGGTAATCTGGACGGCCTTCGACTCATGCAGTACTGATTCGTTTTTGCTGCTTTCCATGCGGCCAATGCCGTTGTCTTCCACAGTGCAAAGCATGGAGTCCCCAAGTTTTTTGAATCTGATATTAATAAGGCCAAGGGAGGTTTTTCTGGAAAACCCGTGCCAGATAGCGTTTTCAACAAAGGGTTGGAGAATCATGGTCGGCAGCATAATTTCTTCGGGATCAAGTGCTTCATCCAGGTCAACCTGCCAGGTAAATTTGTTTTCAAAACGCATAGCCTCAGCGGCCATGTACTGCTCCAGGAGTTCAATCTCATCGGCTATGGGGATGAGCGGCTTGGAAGCAAGGTCAAGGATGAGCCGCATCAATTTTGCAAAACGGCTGAGGTATTGATTGGCTGTGTCAATGTCTTTTTGAAGGATATAACTGCTGATGGAGTTCATGCTGTTGAAGATGAAATGGGGGTTCATCTGTAGCCGCAGCACGGAATTTTGAAGTTCAGCGGCCAATTGTTTGCTTTCAGCCTCCTTTTGCCGGAACTCTGCTTCTTTTCGCCGCTCTGCTTCTTTGCGGCGTATGTGCGCGACCCTGTTTTCGTAAAAAGCGTACAACAGCCCGAGGGCCAGGAGCACTTGAAGGCCTCTTGCCCACCAAGTGGCGTACCAAGGCGGCAATATGGTAAAGTGCAACTCATGGGGATTTGTAGTCCAAACCCCGTCGGAATTGGCGGCCCAAACCTGAAAAGTGTAGTCGCCCGCTGGTAATTGGGCATATCGGGCAAAGCCATTGGTACCGCCTTCTGCTGTGTCCTTTTCAAACCCCTTGAGCCGGTATTTGTACTTCACTTCATCCGGCGCGGTGTAATCAATTCCGACAAAATGGAAGGAAAGGGTTCGATTATTATAGCTGAAAGATTGCCGGGGCAGGTATTCCGGGTTGGTGCTGATAGAGCCGGTATCGTTGACGATCCAATCGGTAAAGTGGATAATCGGCGGATTGGGGTTGTCGCGCACGGAATCCGGGTGGAAAATGTTAAGTCCGTTGACGCCCCCGAAAGCGAGGCGGCCATCGGAGAGTTTGCAGGCGCTGCCGAGCATGAACTGCATGCCTTGCAAGCCGTCGCTTTCGGTGTAGTGTTTGACTTCGCCGGTGGAGGGGTTGTACTTATAAAGGCCGGAGTTGGAGGAGAGCCAGAGGTTTTGGTGGTGGTCTTGGAGGATGGCGTTGAAGGAGCGGGAGAGGAGGTTTTGGGGGTCTTTGATAAGATTCACTGAAAAATTAGTCAAGTCGAGGCTAAATAAACCTTTGTTAGAGGCCAGCCATAAAGATTTTGAGTCCTTGGACACGACTGCTCCATTGACATAACCAATCCCATCAATTTCCATTTTGAATTTAATTGCCTGATCCTGAATTTCGTATACTCTTAACTTATCAAATCCATCGGAGACAATAAGTGTATTGTTTTCATCCCAGAAAAACTTATAGTATCTGTCTAAGGATTCCATTGGATTAATTCGTTCAAAGTCTATTATGGTCTGATTGTTTTTGGAAATTTCAAACAAACGAGTAAGCCCCATTACCAGAAATCGGTTTGGTCTAACTTGAAGGATC
>JBBQSW010000094.1:0-10361 GCA_038213575.1 Chitinophagales bacterium
CAATTGAAACTGTCAGTGGGTTTGGCGGAATACTTGGTCGGAGAGCATGTCCATTTGAGTGAGGACTGCGACATTTCCTCCCACCGTGTCCCAAAGAACCCGGTGAGGTCGGAGAGCATGTCCATTTGAGTGAGGACTGCGACAAAGACCGAGACCCGTTGGCCTCGATCTTGTAAATTTGTCGGAGAGCATGTCCATTTGAGTGAGGACTGCGACAGAGCCATACAGCCGTTAGCAAATGCACCTAAGCCGAATATATTTTGAAAAAGCGACTTTTCGCAATACAAACTTTTGTTTAGTGTTTTCAAAACAGGTAAAAATACCCTTTTATAGGTAATATTTGTTTTCAACCTTTGCCCGTCAGATTATTTTCATTCGTTATTCAATTAGAGCCTACTTTAGGCAGATTCAAGTTTCAAATGCACCAATATTTCAAATTTAAAATAGTGGAGCAATCAAACGGATCCAAGCAATGCTGGAGGTGACCTGGCAGACAATCGCGATGCCTATAGCATTTATCGGAGGATGCGGCACTGAATCAGTTACGAATTATCTACTTACTTGGTATTATTTTAAAATTCGGCAGGGGTTGAAGCTTGGTATAGACGTGGCTCAGTTGACCAGGCAACACACTAGGCTTGGATTGATCATGGTGGCAAGTAAAGCAAGTAAACTTAGGTCCCTGAAAATAGGTCTCCATAGTGCTATTGGCCAAGAGGCTAGTGCCAATTGCAGCGCCTGGATCACTAGGATTGGTGGAATAGCTTTTGCCGGAAGGGGCTGCACCGCCGCTGGTCCAGGTTGCTCCAACCAGCATGTAATTCTTCCGTATGTCATTTCCAACCAACCAGCCAAAGATGGAATTGTTAATTGAAATTATTTCGCTATTGGATGCGGCCGAAGAACCATCTTCAGCATTGGGAGATACGTTCGCTTGAGTACCCCATGGAAATACCTGAGAACAGTTGCTGGCACTAATTGTAAAACCGCTATTGGCTTTAAGCGTGTCTCCATGGACACTTATATGGGATACATTTGGTTTGGGATCAAGGGCATTTGAGCTGAGGGTCCAATGGCCGCTGCTGTCTCGAAGAACCGTTTTGACCGCTTTATTGGTATCTAAATATTGATAGGAAGCATTGGGCGTATTTCTTTGATGCTCGAAGGTAGACCAAACCAATTCAGGGTGGCCCGCAGTACTGCCCACTACGTGAACACCCAACAAGGCGAGCGTTGCTTTTTTTTCTCCGGTTGGAACCCACATTGCTGGATTTGAAGTGTCGTAAGTGGGAATCATGGCCTCAATCGTAACATATTTTTCTGGATCAGGGAGGTTTGTAACATCTATCCAAGAGGATTTAATTTCTATAGCAAGCGCATTTGAATCCGGCAGAGTTACCCCATTGGCCCTTGCGATGGCACAGATGCTGTCTCTTTGTGCTGCTGTTGTTGGAAATTCGATGCTTGACAATTGCTTGTTTTTTGCTCCACTGAGGTAAAACGCATAGACATCGTTAACCATGGTAATATAATAAACCAAGGATCCGTTCTGGGCTATCAAGCCGTCCCCCGTTGCCTGCCCTTCTTCCGAATCAATAATGAAGCCATTGGAAGTCAGGAATACTGATTTCCCGCTGGTTGTTTTAAACTCTTGTACAATGTTTTTGGTGTTGCCTTTGGTTTGAATAAGTGCTTTTGGGTTTGGTATGGTTTTTCCTGCCTGATCCATAAAAACAGGTTTCCCTGCTGTATTCATTTCGACCTTGTGAACCGAAGTTTTTGTCAATAGCATAGGTTTTACGTTCGGCGCATGCTTTTCCACTTCAAATAAATTTCCTTGTTTGTCCCGGATCATCGGGAGTTTGTTGGGACCTTCCTGACCGATGTGGTTCATAGCCTTGAGCAATGTGCCCTTTTCATGCGGAATTAAAACGCGTTGATCTATTGAATCCACTGGCGATACGGTATAAAACACCGGCGATTCCATCACGGTAATTCCACCCGGAGTAGGAGACACCAGCCAGGCAAACATTTGCCAAGACCATTGATAGAAATCGCAGTTGTTATTATGTCCAAACGTGACGCTATTGGCAGGCTGCACCAAACCGTTTTCGGAGGCTGTGCCAGAAGCAAACCAGCTATTAAATTCGGCCTGACTCAGTGTGCAGGACTGCATTGCATCTTGGGGCAATCGGGAGGGCATTCCCGCTACCAGCACATTGGCCTTAGGGGCTGAGGACTTAGAGGCATCAGGAGCTCCCTGACCACATCCAATATAAAGGGCGTATATTGTTATGGCTGCAAAAAGAAGGGTAATCGTCGTTGTTTTTTTCATGATTGTTAGTTTTAGTTTTAGAACGTGGTTTCTACAACCTGGTGGCCAAGTTGCGTGACAAATGATTTTAATTTATCTGCAAAGGTGAACAACAAACATTTCCCATTAGCAGGTATTTATACCTATTTTTAAGTTCAGGGAGAAATACCTGTTTGTAAAAAAGACTATCTCCAGAACAAACAAGGATTTTTGGTGTAGGGCACCTTAGTTTGTTAGAAAAAACGTGCACGCTTGTATATTCGCCCCCATGTTTACCTTTCGAAGCGATTCCAATTGGTCGCGTTTTATTTGGGTTTTGGTAGCGTCTATTTTCGTTGCCGATCTGCTGATGCCCCCGCAGTTTGATATTGTGTTCGCTTACCTGCTGGCACATTTTCTGGCCGTTTATTTCAAAGAAAAAAGTGACGTGCTGCTCCTGGCAGTGGTCACAACCACGCTTTCAGTGATCGGCGGCGTGTTAAAGCCGCTTGAAATGCCCTTAGAGCAGTTATTGCTGGAAAGGTTGCCACCTATGTTGAGTTTTTGGGCAGCCGCTTTTTTCGTGGTAAGATTTATATCCTTGCGCGAAATAGAGGGACAGCAAGAGGAAAAATTCAAGGCCCTGTTCCAATTTGCCACGAGCGGGATCGTACTTGCCGATGCTAAGGGTGTGATCGCAATGGCCAACCCGGCTGCCGATCAACTTTTTGGTTATGACGAAGATGAGCTGCTGGGCAAGTCGGTGGATATTTTAATCCCTAAACGTTTGGGGGAGCAACACAAGGAGCATCGTGCGCATTACCACCAAAATCCACAACCTCGTAGTATGGGTATCGGTCTGGATTTGAAAGGATTTAGAAAGGACGGCTCTGAATTCCCCGTAGAAGTGAGTTTGAGCCCATTTAAAAGTTCGGAAGGCGCATTTGTGGTGGCTTTTGTGGTGGACAACACCTATCGCAAAAAACACGAAAACTCAATTTGGCAGCAAAAGCAAGAACTCGCTACCCTTACCGAAGCCTTGCAGGAACTTAACGAAGGGCTGGAGAACAAAGTGGCAGCACGCACTGCCGAATTAGAACAAGCCAAAAATGAACTGGCCCTGGCGCTTGACAAGGAACGAGAGTTAGGCGAGCTCAAAAGTCGCTTCGTCAGTATGGCCTCTCATGAGTTTCGCACGCCCCTTACTGCCGTGTTGTCGTCGGCAGGCTTGGCGGGCCAATACGCTGAACGCCAGGATTTTGAAAACGTGAAAAAACACACCAATCGAATCAAAAATGCAGTGAATGGGCTGAACACCATTCTCACGGAATTTCTCTCTTTGGGCCGATTGGAAGAAGGCCATGTAACCGTGAGTTTGGAGGAGTCCAATATCAATGATTGCGTGGAAGAAGTACATGAAGGCTTAAAGAACATCTTCAAGCCCGGCCAAACTTTTGAACACCGTCATTCAGGAGCGGCAATGATCCTAATGGACTGCAACCTAGGCAAAAACATCCTCATCAACCTGATCTCCAATGCCATCAAATATTCCCCAGAAGGCGCCCCCATTTTGGTAGAAACTACTGTAACTGAAAAAACAATCCGCATCAGTGTGCGCGACCGCGGCATGGGAATTCCGGACTGGGAGCAAAAGCACCTGTTCGACCGCTTTTTCCGCGCCAGCAACGCCGTAAACACCACCCAAGGCACAGGGCTTGGCCTTTACATCGTGCAGCGTTATGCCGAAATGATGGGCGGTACGGTGGGTTTTAAAAGTGCGGTGGAGGAGGGGAGCGTGTTTTGGGTGGAGTTTGTGAAAAGGGGGCTGGAACAGTAGTGCTCATTTTCGTTTTTTCTGAAAAATAGAGGATAAATTTTGCCTAGATAAAATTTTACCTTATTGTTGCACTCCATAATGCATAATTTTTCAAATAAAGTAGCGAAAATGGAATCAATGCACCATTCTAATCAGGATTTACCCCCGGCAGAATCAAGCGTTGAACCGGTTGATTCAGCCCTCGACGCTCTTTCAAAAGAGAAACATGAACGCCGTTTTCAAACGGGCATAAAATGGATGGGGGTGGGTGCACTCACCCTGGTACTCAGTTTTGTTATCAATTTTCTCTGCTTCCAATGTGCCGTGGATTTTCATACGCCGATGTATATCCTGACCAGTTTGGGGGCGCTCGGAATTCTGAAGGGAATGGCAAATGTTTTTGGGTTGTGAAAGATGTTGAGGGGGTTGAATATGCGTTTAGAATATATTCAACCCCATTCGGGGTTGTTACCATCGCTTATATTCCCCCCGATTGCATCGGAGGCTATTCAAATTCAACCACTTCGTGGTGGTTAAATTTCTTAAGTCAACGACATTGCCCTAAAGGGGTAGGGGGCGCGACCGGCAGTTGACACAGATTTCTAAACCCTCAACCCTCAACCCTAAACCCTAAACCCTAAACCCTCAACCCTCAACCCTAAACCCTCAACCCTCAACCCTAAACCCTAAACCCTCAACCCTAAACCCTAAACCCTAAACCCTCAACCCTCAACCCTCAACCCTCAACCCTCAACCCTCAACCCTCAACCCTAAACCCTCAACCCTCAACCCTAAACCCTCAACCCTAAACCCTAAACCCTAAACTCTCAACCCTAAACCCTAAACCCTCAACCCTAAACCCTAAACCCTCAACCCTCAACCCTCAACCCTAAAAAAAATACTCAGCAACTCGTTTGCGTAAAGAATAGATGTCTTTAACAATTGGTTTTTGGGATGGCCTCTCTGCGAAAAGTCGCATGGGAGGCTTTTTTTGTTCTATTTAGTCGCCTTTTGGCATCAGGTAAGTACCCCGGAACTCTGTTCCGGGATGATATTGCTGTAATCGGGGCGCGTGCCCCGGAACAGAGTTCCGGGGTACGCCGCGTTACCGCCGAGCGTCCGCTACTTAGATCAAGGCTCGGCGGAAACGCGGCTCGAAATATAATACGGTAGGTAAAAGGCAAGAAGCGGCGAATACTCGCTATAAAATGTCAAGACGGGAGACTATTGTTTTGCCGGATGGTCGAAAATTCATCTATTTTTTGAAAAAAAACTGAAAAAAAGCTTTTTTACCGAAATTTGAAGGGTACTTTTGCATTGCTTTTTGTAAAAAAAGATATTGTTTTAATCCGTGTACCCGATTTTTCTTGTGAGCTAAGTTGGTCCCGTACCGAGATATTCGGAATCGGGACGGGTAAAAGACCTTCGGCCTTCTTTCCTGTTCTCCTCTCGCTCCCTTGTATTCTCCCAACTCCCGATTCCTCAGCTTGCGTTGTTGAATTCATTGTCATTTTTGTTTGTTGTTGGGCTGACTTTGGCCTGATTCTTGTTGCAAAACGAGGCCGCCAAGTTGCCACCCAACACAAATTTTTGGGATAATCCTTTTCATGGGCTTCGGCCCTCCTGTATATAATCTCTCATGGAAAGAACCTTTACTTGTTTCGGCTGCTTTGGCAGCTATTCTTTATTGGAAAAGCATTGATGGTATGCCGCAAGACGGTATGCTGTCAATGCTTTTTTTATTGCCCCTCCAAACCTGAAGATTACTTGAATTGAACTCATTTTTAATTTATCATTTAAATTTTTTCACGCATGAAAAAAGTGTTCGCAAATTGGAAAATGTCCTTGTCGGCATTTCTTCTAGTCGGCGGTCTGATGTTCGTGTCGAACACCGCAAAAGCGCAACTTACCTCGACAACCGTTGCTTCCGTTGATATCAAGGGGGTAACAGGTACCTGGGTCTCCGGGTCGGAGGCTTTGCAGCTGTTGCAGGACGAGATCAACGGGCCTATCGCAACGGCGCTGGAGCAATTGCCTGTACAATCCAGCCAGTTTATCGTTTGGAAATACAAAAGCCTGCTTTATGAGCAAGTGTACAATTCCATCCAACAAGGGATATCGGTGTCAAAAGCAGTTCGTATCAATTACGAAGCCTTGTCCGGAGCATCCAACATTGAACCAGTGCTAACCCCGCTCTCCGCAGCGGAATGGCAAACCATTTTTAATGAGTTGGTAAACTTGTTGACCAACTAAGACCTCCTTTTATTCCAACGGTTTCCCCTTTTCTCTTGTCAAAATCTAAAACTTAATCTCATGATTAATAAGAGACTCACATCTTTTGGCCTTACGGCTTTTTGTGTGTTGCTGAGCATCGTGATGGTAAATGCCCAAACTTTCCCGGGCAACAACATCAGCACAGCAGGCACCAACCTCATCCCTTCCGCCGGTACCGGCGGTTGCACGGTCGCCCCGCAGACTACGGGCGGTACCCTTTTTAACAACGCCGTTGCTGGCGTGGGCGCTACCGCTGTTTTGGCGAGCGTTACCATCAACCTTACCCACACCTTTGACTCTGACCTCGACATCACGCTGCACTCTCCAAGTGGGCAAATTATCGAGCTTAGCACAGATAACGGTGGAGCAGGCGACAACTACACCAACACGGTATTCTGTGACAATGCCACCACCAGCATCACGGCTGGTGCTCCTCCTTTCACGGGGACTTTCCGCCCTGAAGGCACATTATTCGCCTCCATTTGCGGCACTACCATCACGCCCAACGTGACGACTTTAGGGGCCTTTACGGCTGGTACGAATAACGGCAATTGGGAGTTGGTTATCAAAGACGACCTTGGCGGCGATATTGGCACCGTGATTTCATGGTCGCTTTCCTTCTCGGTGCCTGGTTGCACTTATGTGGGCGTTTCATTGCCTACACTCAACATCGCAGGCACTGACCCTGCTGTATGTGGTGCTTCCAATGTAATGATAACCGTGCCTGCCCTTCCACCAGCATGTGCTGGCGCAGTGGTGTCTATTTTTGTAGACGGCGTTTTCGTTATCAATTCAACGCCAGGTGCTGTTGCAAACATTGGAACTTTGAGCAGCGGAGCGCACGTCATCACTTACCAGCTTTCAGCTTGTGATTTTGCTACACAAACGGTTAATGTCACGGATGGCGTGAAACCTGTGATTACTTGTCCGGCCAATCAATTCTACAACCTTGATCCGGGCGCTTGCTCCCAGATTGTGAATTATCAGGTGACGGCTACGGACAACTGCCCATTTTATGTGCAGGCTGCGCCTTTATTGTACCCACCAGTCCTGCTCCCACACGGTGGTGGCGCGCTTACGGTGGCTGGCAACAACCTCCCTGGTGGCAACTTCTTTAACCTGACCAATACCAGCGCAACTCCGATCCGTATTACGGGTTATCGGGTTCGTTTTGGCACCTTCACTTTTGGCAATGTAGCATCGCCACAAACGGTGAACACTTACGTCTCTATTGGCAATACTTGGGTGGGCCAAACAGCCACGGCTGCCTCATGGTCTAGCACGGGGGTTGCAAGTGTAACGGTAGCGGGTGCTAACTCAGAACTGTCACAAGTAAACCTGACCACCCCATTCTTCATCAATCCTGGGCAAACAAAAGGGGTGTACCTTTTTGGTGTGAACGCTTCCTTGGTGTACAACGGTGGAGCCGGCTTTGTGGCCAACATTGCACAACCGCCGATAACCTTAGGCTCTGGTGCTTCTTCTACGGCTTTGTTTGGTGGAATCATCAACAACCGTACGCCAAACGTGGAAGTACAGTACCAAAATGCTGGTTCGATTACCGCAATGCGAACGGCTGGCTTGCCCAGCGGCTCAGAATTCCCCATTGGTACCACGACCAACTGCTTTATCGCAACAGACTTTGCTGGAAATACCAATACCTGCTGCTTTAATATCACGGTGATTGAGTTTCCTAACCCGATCACTTCGTTGGTTTGTAACGACCTCGTGTACGTTTCTTTGGATCAAAACTGCTCGTACTGCTTGGGTGCAGACGGTATCCTCGAAGGCGGCCCTTACGGCTGTTACGACGACTATATCGTAGAAGCAGACAAGACCCTTCCGTACGGCAACGGCCCATGGATTCCTGCTTGTTTCGGCCCTCAAGACGTTGGTAAGACCTACCAAGTACGCGTAACCGACCCAGTCACTGGCAACAAATGCTGGGGCAACGTGAAAATCGAAGACAAACTTCCTCCGGTATTGGTTTGCCGCGATTACACCGTTCCTTGTAATGCCGCATTCCCTTACCCTGCAGACCCGAACCTCCCTCCTGAGCCTGCGCCTGCAATCTCAGGGTATCAAATTCAGACGCAGTCGGGCATCAACAACCCGATCGGCGAAGTTGGCGCACCAAATCCTGACATCCAGGTGTATAACTTTGATTATAGCTACCTTCCTTTAAATACGCCCGCGTTGGATGTAAACTGCCGTATCCGATTGACCGGCCATACCTTCTTGCCTGACCTCAATATGGTGGTAAGAGCTCCGGATGGTACGGTAGCAGACGTATTTACATTGACAGGCTGTACGGGCGCTGAATGGCCCATAGATGTTATTTGGGACGACGAAGGAACGGGTGGCCTGACGCTTTGCGTTCAGCTGAACGCTGCTGCCGCTCGTCTCCAATGTTTGGTTGCCCCAGGTGTTCAAAACCCGAACGTTTTGACTGTACTGGACGGACATGATGCAAGCGGCGTATGGACCGTTACCATTAGTGATAACGCCCTCGGAGATGATGGCGTGGTGGAAATCGTTGGCTTGGAAATCCTGGTCAATCTTGCCGCTATTCCAACGGTAGACAACTGCTGCCCCAACAACTTGACCTACATTGACTCGGAAGACGCACTTGACTGTGCTTCTGGTTCCACAAGGGTTATTCACCGCAAATGGACAGCTACAGACTGCTCGGGCAATACCAGCACTTGCATTCAGAACATCTTCTTCGATCGCCCTGATTTGAGTGACGTGGTGTTCCCTCCTGATTATGATGGCATCAATGGTCCGTTCTTCTTGTGCGGCCCTGGCTATCCGATCGTGAACGGTCACCCGAACCCGACTCCAGGCTACATCGAAAGCCTGGGCCTCCAAGGTTTTCCGTATGTGTTTGGCGCGCCATCTGGCTGCTCGATCAACTGGGAATTCCACGACTATGTGATCCCAGTATGTGACGGTACCGTTAAGTACCGCCGCGAATGGACGATCATTGACTGGTGCACAGGTACAGGCGTTATTTACAACCAGATCCTGAAAGTGGTGGACGATGAAGGCCCAACTTTCGTCTGCCCAGCTAACTTGACCGTTTCTACGGATCCGTTCACTTGCTGCGCTACGTTCAACCTTCCTGACGTGATCGTGACCGACAACTGCAGCCGCATCAACAGCCTCAGCGGTATGGTTACTTTGTTCGACCAATTTACGGGCGTTCAAACGGGTATGCTGCCCATCGGTGGCAACTTGGTGGACTTCCCTGGCAACAACTGGTGGAACCTTGACACGATGGCTAACTTTGGAACGCCTGGTTGCATTCCTATTGGTACCCACACCGTGACTTATATCGCTAAAGACGACTGCGGAAACACAACTTCTTGCAGCTTCCGCCTTACAGTGCGCGACTTCACGCCACCAGTGGCCGCTTGCGACGAGACGACGACTATCTCTATCGGCATTGACGATCCATTCGACTGCTACGGCCCTGCTGGCCCGAACGGCTTTCCTGAAGCCCTCGACGCTTGCAGCTTTGCCGGTGTTACCTGGGTGAAGGCTACTACTTTCAACGACGGTTCTTACGACAATTGCAACGGTGTGAAACTCACAGTCCGTCGTATGGCTCCATACTCTGACTGTATCCTTGCACTGAACTCGACTCGTGGATTCCTGCCTTGCGACGCTACCAACCCGACGTTCCCGTCTGAGTTTGAGCGCGCGATCTCAGAATACGACTCTATCAAGTTCTACTGCTGTGAGGTGGGTACAATCCAGACCATCATCTTGAGAGTGTACCAGGTTGATGTAATCGGCAATATTATGATCGGCCAGGACGGTACTCCAATATTCAACGAGTGCATGATCCAGGTAGAAGTACAGGACAAGCTGAAACCAGCTTGCTTGCCTCCTGCCCCAATGACGGTAAACTGCGAGAACTTCGACCCAAGCCTCTGGGCTTACGGCAAGGCTCAAGTGTATGACAACTGCTGC
>JBBQSW010000095.1:0-10315 GCA_038213575.1 Chitinophagales bacterium
CCCCGAGCGACCCCTGCTGACGGCTGAAAATATCGCATTGATGGCGGTTCTTTTGCTGCTGGTGACGAGTGCCTTGGGTATTTGGTCGTGGTCGCGATATCACACCTTGAGCGTTTTGCGCCAAGCGGAGGCAGCACAGCATGAGGTCGTGCTCGACTCGCTTTTAAATGTAAAAGTTGGTTTGGAATCCAATCTTGACCAGTTGGCTACCGAATTCACAGCATTGAGTTCCGAAAATGATACTTTAGCGCAACGCCTGGCCACCACCACCAATATTGTTGCTGAAAAAGACGCGGCCATTCAGGAGATAAAGCGCCAAAACATCCGGGAAGAAAAGGCCCTGCGGGAGCAAGTTCAACGGCTTCAAAGTATCAAAGACCGCTACGAAACCATTATTGCGGTACTGGACCGAAAAAATGCAAGATTGTCGGCGGAAAATGCGCGATTGCGCGGTGTTACGGACTCTTTGTTTATGGAAATCAGCGACTTGGGTCTGAAACTGGAAGCGCAAATACGCAAAACACTTTCGGCACAGTACAAAGCAAGTGGATTTCGTATTGATATGGAACGCCGCAACGACAAACCCACCATTCGCGCCAAACGCACCCGCGAACTCAAGGTGTATTTCGATCTCAAGCAGGTGCCTAAATCCTACCAGGGCAATCAAAAATTATACCTGGTCATCACGGACGACCGGGGCAATCCGATTTCCAGCGATCACCCTATTGAGATATTCATTCAAACCGAAAGTGGCAATATTCCCATCGTAGCGCAGGCGACACAACTTCAGAATGTTATTGACAATCAACACGTTGAAATGGCATACAAGTTAGAGGATCGTCTGAAGAAAGGCACCTATCTGGTAGCGGTATATTCTGAAAAAGGGCCATTGGGGGTGGCCAGTTTCCGCCTGACGTAGCAGCCATGTAAATCGAAATAAATCGAAAACACAGCTCCCAATAATCTTTTGGGGCTACCTCTTCATCTGGGCCCTGCTGGGGATTAATCCAGTTTTTGCCTTGGGTGGTCAAGGATATAAAAACCTACGAGGTTTACGCTAAAAATGGGCCATACCTATACGAATGACGCGGATTAGAGACGGATTTTATCTGTGAAAATCCGCCCTATCCGAGTAATCCGCGTTTCTCTACCCCGCCATCGAAACCCCGATCAAATGCCCCACGCCATACGTCACGGCCGCAGCTGTCAAGCCAAACAGCACTTGCCGCAGGCCTGAAAACCAGACACCCTTTCCCGTGAACAACGAGGTGGCGCTCCCGATACCAAACAGTCCAAAAACACTCAGGATCAGACTGATGTAGATAGCCTCCCTGCCGCTTGTAAAAAAGAAAGGAATGACGGGGATGATGGCGCCCATGGCGAACAAGAAGAAAGAAGTCAGTGCCGCTTCCCAGGCGGAGCCACCCAATTCTGCTTTGTCAATCCCAAGTTCTTCCAATACCAGGGTATCGAGGGCTGTTTCTTTGTCGGACATGATTTTATGTGCCATCTCCAAGGCTCTGGATTTTTCCATGCCTTTTGCCTGGTAAATAAGCGCGAGTTCCAATTCTTCATGTTCGGGTGAGGCTTCCAGTTCTTCCGCTTCGAGTGCAATTTGTTTCATAAACAACTCCCGCGAGCTTTGTACCGACAACCATTCGCCCAAAGACATTGAAATGGCGCCTGCCAGCAAACCTGCCAAACCTGTCAGCAGTATCATGTCATTGGCCGCCGCTGCGCCCGCAACCCCCATCACAAGGCTCATGTTGGACACCAGGCCGTCGTTTGCGCCCAACACGGCGGCTCGGAGTGCGTTGCCACCCACGGATTTATGCCGCCCTTCCATTTTGGACATGAAGCCCCCGGTAACATTCGCGTTTGTTTTATGCGACAGCGATTCGAGTATTTTGAGGTGATTGTGCTCAAATCCGCTGGGCTTTTCACCATGTTGGAGTTTTTGCTCTATCGTAGAGCGAGCCATCATGCGTTCTACGCTCGACAAGTTGGCAATGATAAAATCATAGCCGAAAATGCCCCCGAGTTTGAATTGAAACCGGGCCCTTCGACTGGGTGGGGGCAGTTGAAAATTGGGGTCTGTTTCCTGCATCTTCTCCAAAAAATGTTCTGCGTGGCTTCTCTCAATGCCTGCCAGGCTGCGCAGTACTTCTGCGGTAGAAGGATCTTCCTGAATGCTTGCAAGGCTCTCATAAAGGAAGGCGGAATCAACTTCTAATTGGAGTTGTTCGGATTTTTCTGCCATGTTGGTTGTTGTTATGCCACCTATAAAAATTGGCTAAAAAAGAAGGGGGGAATAAGAGGGGAAATTAAACACACATGCACATAGTACACATAGCACTTTGATTTACAACAACTTTGTGTACTATGTGCATGTGTGTTTAAATATCAATCTCCACGATCTCATACAAATTGGGCACTACTGCCTCCCAGCCAAAGGTGTCTTTTATTTTAACCTGGAAGGTGTCGGCGGCCTGTTTTTCACCATGTATGACGAATGTTTTCTCTGGGGCGACCTTAATATCGCTCAACCATTGCAGCAATTCAGCCTGGTCCCCGTGTGCCGACAAGCCGTGCAACACGGCTACCTGTGATTTGACCGGGTAATATTTGCCGTGTATTTTTATCTCGTGGGTTCCCTCTAACAATTGCCGCCCACGGGTTCCTTCTCCCTGATAACCAACCAAGAGGACCGTATGTTGTGGGTTTTCAATATAGTGTTGCAGATAACTCAGCACGCGCCCGCCGGTCACCATTCCACTACCCGCAATGATGATTTTGGGGTATTTGGTGTCAATCAGGTGTAGGGTTTCTTTGTAGCTTTCTACCACTTGAAACATCTCGCACATGGCGGTGTATTCATCGGAAGACAATTTGTGCCAGTCTTTGTGCTTCTCAAACACGCCCAACACCCGCGATCCCATGGGGCTGTCCATGATCATCGGCACATCGGGCAAGTCGCCGGCCACGCGCAATTGCCAGAGCAGGTACATCATCACCTGGGTGCGCTCCACCGCAAAACTTGGGATGATGACGGAACCGCCTCTGGCGATCGTTTCTAGCACAATAGTTTTTAGGCGTTCTTTTACGTCGCCCTCCGGGTGAAGCCGGTCGCCGTAGGTACTTTCCACGAACAAAATATCGGCCTCGGTGGGCTTTTTCGGGGGCATTAAGAGCAGGTCATCTTCTTGCCCGACATCGCCACTGAACACGAATTTTTTTCCCTGCACATGCACCTCGATAAAGGTAGAGCCGATGATGTGGCCATTGGTTTGGAAACGGGCCTGTACCTGGCCACCCAAATCAATCCATTGGTTCAGGTTGACCACGTTGAAATGCGTGAGCGTGGACTCCACATCCCTTTCCGTGTACAGCGCTTTGGCGGGACGGTGCTTTGAAAAACCCTCCTTGTTGGCTTGTTCGGCTTCTTCTTCCTGCAAGCGGGCACTGTCCCGAAGGATGATTTCCGCAATATCCAGCGTGGGCGCAGTGCCGTAGATTTTGCCCTTGAACCCGTCCTTGATCAATCGCGGCAGATACCCGACGTGGTCAAGGTGTCCGTGCGTGAGCAACACAAAATCAATGCTGGGGACGTCTACCGGAAGGTGGTCCCAGTTCATAAGCCGCAATTGTTTCAAGCCCTGAAAGAGCCCGCAATCCACGAGGAATTTCTTCTCAGGGGCTTCGATGAGGTACTTGGAGCCGGTGACGGTGCCGGCAGCGCCGAGAAAGTGGATGAAGATTTTGTCGTTCATGTTTTTTAAATTAATTATTGAGGAGGCACCACCGGCCCCAAAAGATCGGCCTCCCGACACCTTGCGTTTTAGCCGCTCAGCGCAGCACGGTCACATCACCTTTCTTGACCACCGTTTTCCCATTCGGCAGTTCCACCTCCAGATATTACACAAAGACCCCGGGATTTACGGGCTTTCCCCGAAAATCACCGTCCCAGCCCGGCCATGCATTGACTGAAACAGGGGTTTCCCACAAGTAAAGCATCTCGCCCCAGCGGTCAAAAATTTGCAGGGTATTCAAGGTCAGTACCGACTCTCCCGCAAACAGTGCCCAGAAATCATTCAAGCCGTCGCCGTTGGGAGAAAACACATTGGGGACATAAAGGGCTATCTCTTGATTCACGATCACCCGAACCAAAGCGCTGGCAGTGCAGCCCGTGTAGTCGGTTATGACCACTTCGTACTGGCCCGAACTCACGGGCGCCCACGCTTGTTGCAGACAATGGGGACAAGAACTGTCGGCAGGAGGGGCCCAGGACAGGCTTTGCCAGTTGCTCAGGTTGGTCTGTGCCTCCAGCACGAGGGTCTCGCCAAAGGAAACGGTTGCTTCGGCGGGCAAACTAATGATGGGTGCGGGCGGCAGGCTGAGGGTTATCGTTGTGTCTGCCAAACAACCGTTGGCATCGCGGATCTCTACCAGGTGATTGCCTTCGGAAATGCTGGGCATAAGCCCCCCAGACGCCAAAACTCCGTCTATATTGACACTGAAGGGACTGTTGCCATTGATGGGTATTATCAATGCTGGTACAGAAATATCGCCACACTTTACACTCTCCAACGCGATATCGAATGCGAGAGGTGGCGGATCCAGTATGGTGGTGGAACTGGTGGCCGAGCACTGGCGGGCATCTGTAACGATCACGATATAGGTTCCTGCACCGATGCCTGTCAGGGTAGGTGTATTTTGGCCCGCTACATTCCACGAATATTGGAACTGTGGCGTGCCGCCAATGGTAGAAGCATGGATCAAAGCATCCGTGGCCCCATTGCAACTGATCGCGTTTTGCCCAAAAATGGGCTGGGCCGTGACCTGTGCCGTAAGCATTGTCGGTGAAACAATCACCGCCAAAACGGTGCTCGTGAGACCGTTTGCGGCAGTGATGGTAACCGTGTAACTGCCTGCCGCCAGGTTCTGAATCTGGGTCGGACTGCCAGCGACATGGATGGACCCGCTCCCGCCCTGTACGCCGTTTGACCAGCTATATTGATAAGGCTCAAGGCCACCTGTGGCACTGAGGGTCAAGATCCCGTCCAAGTCTCCAAAACAGGTAACTGCTCCATCAGCAATCGCCGCAGTGGGTGCACACCCAGGAATATCAAGCGTCGTAACCGTGGTAATGATACTGTCGCAGCCCGCTGCATTTGGGATCGTAGAGGTAGTGGTGCCTACTTGTGCAGGATCGCAGCTGAGCGCATGGATGGTAGCAGCCGTTGGCTGATTCACCACAACCGTGACACTGCTGCTGGCGGCACAACCATTTTCTGTGACCGTAGCGGTATAAGTGCTGGTAATGCTCGGGTTTACTTGAATGCTTGGAGTGATTGCTCCATTACTCCAACTGGTGCTCGTCCATAAAGTGCTCGCCACCCCTGAAGGGTCGGTCAACGCAGCCGTCAAGGTAAAGGGCGATCCTTCGCAAACAGGGTCAGGGTTGGCGGTCAGGCTCGAAGCCGAGGCATCCCAACATGTGATTTGAAGGTTGGAAAAGGTGATGGTCTCATCGGCGGCCCAGGTTTGTGTTTGGACAACAAACCCCGCCTCTGTGGCTGCATCGGTACAAACCGGGCCGAAAGTGAGGGTGCCGGACTGGTTGGTATTGCCCGGAACACCGACCAGTTTAGTGTTCATGGTAACGCCGTTTATCTGAAACTGGACATAGAAAAAGTCCCAACATTGATCGCACCCGCCGCCCGACGGGTCGTTGGGGTCTCCCTGACAGGGCGGAATGCCGAAGGGGCATTCATCGCTTGATTCCATGTTGAAAGGGCCACCGTAGGGCAGCGAAAAATTATAATTAATGGAAAAAGAGATGGAAGAGCAGTTGGCGATGTTGGCAGGCCCGTAAGTATCCGTGGTAACGCCATCGGTGTTGTTGTACGAAGCACCTGGATTGCTATAAATAATCGTTTGAGCCTGAATATATGGAGAAATAAAAAGGGGGCAGAGGGGCAGCAGTTTGAGTAGGCGTATCATCATAGGTTTTCCTAATTGAAAGTGAAGAGAAACCAGATGGCCAAAGGGGGAGATGATCAAAGGTATGCTCAAATCTTGCGTATTTTGAAAATTCGACAAGTTCAGGACAGCTTCTAACAAGATATTTTTGTTGTACGCTACTATATTTTCTGCGGGAGCTGTTTACCTTATAAATTAACGTGAATTTTGGATAGGTTTCAGTATTGAGGGTTCAGAAAAAACGGCGTAGCCGTGTCATTTTGGTAGCCCGTAAGGGCGTTTGGGAAATAAGAACCGCATAGCGGTGCCATTATATCGCCGTAATAATGCCACGGCTATGCCGTTCTGAAAAAATGGAACGCTGGCGCTACAATAATGTCGTCGCTATGCGACTAATGAGCCCGTTTTATGCTGGAGCTATCCAAAGCTCACGTTAAATTAACAATCCGCCCATCCTCCATTTCAATAATCCGATGCGTATTTTCAGCAAAACTCTGGTCGTGCGTCACGATGAGCAAAGTTTGCTTAAATTCTTCACAAAGTTGCTTGAAGACACCGAATACAATGTCGCTGTTTTTTTTGTCCAGATTGCCGGTCGGTTCATCGCCCATGATGACAATAGGATCGTTGATCAAGGCACGCGCGATGGCTACCCGTTGTTTTTCGCCGCCGGAGATTTGGTTGGCTTTTTTCAATGCGAGGGCTTCAATGCCCAGCGTTTTGAGATGTTCCATGGCGCGGTGTTCTACTTCGGCTTCCGAATATTTTCGGAGTTTGAGCCCAGGCAGCATCACGTTTTTTAGCACTGTGAATTCGGTCAGAAGGTAATGAAATTGAAAAACGAAGCCGATTTTTTCATTTCGGATGCGTGCTAATGCTGCTTCGGTTTTGCCACGCATGAGATCGCCGTCAATCCGCAAATCACCTTCGTAATCGGTATCCATAGTCGAAAGGATATACAGGAGCGTGGATTTCCCGCAGCCGGATTTTCCCGTGACTGCAACAAATTCGCCCTGATCCACTGAAAAATTGATGTCTTTCAACACCTGCGACAATACAGGATCCTTGAAGTACTTGTTGATGCCTTTAGATTGAAGAACGGTTTTTGTCATTGCCAAAATGGAAGCACGCTATGGGTGGTAAACGGATAAAGCGCCAGTGTTGAGGAATATGGCAGGTTTTTTTTTAAACACATAAGGCACATAAGGGCACATAAGCCCGATATTCCACCTTATGTGTCCTTATGTGCCTTATGTGTTTAAAGTGTTTAAAGTGTTTTATTTTCCTCGAATAATAATCACCGGATCCACTCTGCTAGCTTTTCTCGCAGGGAAAAAACCAGCAAAATAGGTTGTGACCAGCGAAAAAACGATCCCGATGATGTAAAATTTGGGATTGTAATTGACCGGATAAGTTTTGATCGTAGGCAGGGCCGCGGTGTTGAACGGAATTTGATCAATAATCAGCGAGAGCGAAAATCCGAACAACAGGCCCAACATCCCGCCCAACAGGCCAATGGTAAGCGCGATGCCCAGGAATATTTTCCGCACATCACTGCCCGAAAAACCGGTGGCCTTCAGGATCGCTATGGTGTCCATTTTTTCGTAGATCATCATGTTGAGGATATTGTAAATGCCGAATCCGGCCACAATCAATAACACGATACCTACCGTATATGAAATGAGGGTGCGGATAAAACTGCCGGTCTCAAACTGCGAATTTGCCGTCTGAATATCCTCTGCGTCGGCCTGAAAGATTCGGGCGTATTCTTTTGCGACGAAAGGGGCGGTGTTGAGCTCTTTCAGTTTAATTTGAATGTCTGTGACGTAGGTGTTGGGCTTTCCGAGCAGTTTTTGAACTGTAGCGATGGACGCAAAACTTTGCACTTTATCAAAATCTGCGATCCCGGACTGGAATTTGCCGACCACTTTTAGGGGCAATCGGTCGCCTTTGGAAGTTGTCACCTGCACCACGTCGCCAATGTCGGCCAGCAGTTTTTCGGCCAATCCTTTGCCCAAAATAATGCTGTTACTCACGTTTTTTAAATCCAATGGGTCGCCCTCACGAACATAATCTTTGAAGAAGAATAATTCGCTTTCGGCGATCACGTCAATACCGCTCACTGCCCCTGTGATATCAATTGTACCCGAATTGTAAAGCACTGGGGAGCTTATTTTGGGTGAAATACCCAAAACACGCGGGTCAACTTTTAGTGCTGCGAGGATAGCCCCGCCGTTGTGGATCTCCAGCCTGCCACCACTTGATTTAATGGATTGAATGAAGTTGTGCCCACCCTGAAAATCGCTGGAAAGGTTTATAGGCTGGTTGGGATTGGGTTTTATTTCATTGAAAAGTCGAATATGCGGCGTCCTGTTTAAAATCAGACCATCCAGCAGATCGTTTAGCCCGTTCATAAAACCCAGCAGGGCGATGAACATGGTGATACTGAACGTAACACCAATGGCGGCCACCAGCGACTGCCGCCATCGTGCTATGAGGAGTGATTTTGCGATGTCTGCGATTAGTTTTAGGTTCATTGGGCTGCTGGTTTCAAGATGGTTTCGCCCGAGTTAAGGCCTCCGAGTATTTCTACTTTAAGGTAATCTTTGAGACCAACTTCTACTTTTCTCTGTTCCTTATTTTCCAAAATCACCAATGAATCTTGGAGTAAATAGGCCCTTGGAATGGTCATCGCTTTTTCTTTTGATTGAATAACGATGTTGGCTTCGGTGGTCAAATTTGGGTATAAAGTAGGCGGTTTTTTTGTAAAATTGGCTTCAACGGTAAAGGTTCGTGTCCGTTCATTCATCAAAGGTTCAATTTTGGCGATGGCAGCTTCCAGCACCTGCCCTTTGTAGCTGTCCAATGTGAGCAATACGCGCTGCCCTTGGCGGATGCGGGCAATATCGCTTTCATCAATTTGCAGTTCAGCCACGAATTCCTCGGTGTCACCGATGATGGCCACCGGGCTTTGTGTATTCACGATTTCGCCCAGCTCTTTTGAAATGCTATACACGCGACCGTCGGTTTGGCTGCGGACGATGTAATCCTGCGCGATGGTTTTGCTGATGGAAAGCAGTTTTTGGGACTGTGCGGCGGAGAATTTGAGTTGTTTTTGCAGGTCTTTGTACCGAAGCACGGCAGACTCATAGTTGTTTGCCGAACTGGTATAAGCTAATTCTCGCTGCTCCAATTCAACCTTTGAGCCGATTTGCTGCGCCCACAACCCACGTTGGCGCAAGCGTAAAAGGGAGTCATTGAGCATTTTGCTTCGTGCTGCTTCTATGTTGCCTTTAAGTTCATTGAGTCGGTCGCCGCGCGTATTCAGATCGGCAAAGTCGGCAGAGAGTTTTGCGTTTTCGGCATTCAGTTTGGACGTCTCATTTTGCACAACAAACAGGGGGTCTCCTTTTTTGACCACGTCGCCTTCTTTGACCAATATCTGCTGGATCAGGCCTCCAACTGTTGTAAAAACCTGGTATTGGTTCTTGCTTTTGATGATGCCCGATGCATAGACGGATTCGGTAATCCGCTCTATCGTGGGCTGGATTTTTTCGGGCTGCTTTTTGCAAGCGCAGAAGAGAAGCCCGGTCAAAAGAGTAAGGGTTAAGTATCTAAACATGAATAGGGTAGTAACTAAACTGTGATTTGATTTTTCAGAGGATCACCTTTTGCGAAGGCATCAATATTTTCAAGGGTGATTTTAGCAATTTCTGTGAGGGCTTCCTCTGTCAGATAAGCTTGATGAGCCGTAATCAATACGTTGGGGAAGGTCATCAGTTGAAGGATCAATTCGTCCGGTATGATGGTCTCGGAAAGGTCTTGCGCAAATAAATTTTCCTCTTGTTCGTAAACATCGATCCCCACATATCCAAGTTTTCCTGATTTTAAAGATTCGATTACAGCTTCTGAATCAATTAATGCACCCCTGCCTGTATTGATGAGCATGGCGCCAGTTTTCATAGTTTTAAGACTGTCGGCATTGATCAAATATCGTGAAGTTGGGTTGAGCGGGCAGTGCAGTGAAACAATGTCAGATTCAGCGAGCAGTTCTGCTAAGCTACCATATTGAACGCCCTTATTTTGAAGTATTTCGTTTTCCAACAGATCGAATGCACGAATTTTACATCCAAAGCCAATCATGATTTCGCAGAAAACGACTCCTATCTTTCCCGTTCCGACTACCCCAACCGTTTTTCCAAACAAATCAAAACCTGTGAGCCTTTCCAGAGAGAAATTCCCGTCTCGCACACGGTTATAGGCTTTGTGTGTCTTTCTATTGAGGGTGAGGATAAGTGCTACAGCGTGTTCGGCAATGGCATGGGGTGAATAG
>JBBQSW010000096.1:0-10262 GCA_038213575.1 Chitinophagales bacterium
GATGCGGCACTAGTGGCAGGGGCACGAAGTATTTGATATTTTGGTCAGATTATTTTTATATTAGACTAAGCGCGACGAAGGATTGTAGCGGGCTCTCCATGACTGAGGCGCAACAAAGTATCAGTTCAAAAGAGTCGAACAAACCGTCAAAGACTTCGTGCCCCTGCCACTAGCCATTCAGATTAATGAAAATCTGCTGCTCTTTTTCGGATAGAGCCCCCGCGGATACCCCGAACATTGCCCATTACCATGAATGCATTGGGGTCAATTTTTTCCACTCCATGTTGAAATCGGGCAATTTCTAAGCGCGTGACCACCGAGAAAATAATTTCTGTCTGAGTGGTTTCTCCGCGCTTCCCATGCCCGCGTCGGCCTGCATAAGAGGTCACACCAGAATGTAATTCTCTCGTGATAAATTGGCGGATCTCGTCGTGATGCGATGAAATAATCGTCACGCCCACATATTCTTCCACGCCTTCAATGATGAAATCTACGGTTTTGGACGCTGCCAGATAGGTCAAGACTGCGTACATCGCGGTTTCATAGCCAAGCAAATAAGCCGCGACCGAAAAAATTACAATATTGAAGAGTAGGATAACATCGCCTACTGAAAGGCTAGTTCTTCGGCTTACATAAATGGCCAGCACTTCGGTGCCATCCAGTACAGCCCCACCTCTTATCGCCAGACCGATGCCAGAACCTAGGAAAAACCCGCCAAACGTTGCAATCAACAGTTTGTCAGTAGTGATAACCGGATAGGGAATAGCTACCAGCGCAATGGCCAAACCAGCAATTGCCAGCATACTTTTTATAGCAAACGAAGATCCCATCTGTTTGTAAGCCAACAACATAAATGGGATGTTGATCAACACTATCAAAAGCGAAAGTGAGTAGCCACTGGTCGCAGACACCAGCAGCGAAATACCCGTCACGCCCCCATCAATAAAATGGCTGGGCAGCAGGAAACTTTTCAGCCCCAAACCGGCAATGACCACGCCCGTTCCAACTATCAACACATCCGACAAGTGCTGCCGAAGGGTTACCACTACTAAGAGAAACGCCTTGGCCACCCGATAGCGGCTCACCGCCTCCGGGCTGCAATCAAGTTCCTGGGAGAGATTTTTTTTTAAAATTTGTTGGACAAACTTAATCATTTTGAAAAATCAATTTTAGTACCCTCAAAATAACACCCTATTAATTGTTCACTCCATAAAACCATATCAGGGCGGCCATTCGAACCAGAATTGCAAAAATCAAAATCGCTTCGCCCCTGTTTCTGGTTTTTAAATCAAAGGTGTAAAACTTATTCCCATTGGGGTCAATGGTTACATCTTTCCAGTAATAATACGCCATTCCAACGCAAATGATGGTCGGTATTATCCATCCGATTATGTTCGGTGAAAACACCAGCAAGCTTAGAAACACCAGCACAATCATCCAAACATCGTTGCCCTTTCTAGGTTTTCTTATTTTGAGCAACCGATCTTCCTTCATAAA
The DNA here is from genome assembly GCA_038213575.1 of Chitinophagales bacterium. Lineage (GTDB taxonomy): Bacteria > Bacteroidota > Bacteroidia > Chitinophagales > Saprospiraceae > M3007. Next base: position 1,498 of record JBBQSW010000096.1, read on the forward strand.
ATTTAGCTGCGCTGCACTTACCTCCACGCCCCTTGACTCAAGTAGATATTTGGCAATAACCATCGTATCGAAATTCCATTCGTCGGGTTTGCCAATGACGTCCCACAATTCGGTATTTGTGAATTCGTACAGAAAGTGTTGTTTAAGATCAATTTTCCCTTCCTGAATGAGCCGGAGCATATCTTCTTCCATCAATTGATTCACCCGTTGAAAATCCTGAGGGCGAAGTTTTACAAATACCTTGGGAGCAAAGGCCATGGCCTCACCAACAATGATTGTGTCCACCAATTGTTTGGGCACTTCCACCTCATGCAGGATACCGTTTGATTTCAGCAGCGCAATCAAATGCTTCGCGTCTGCAGCCGAGTGAAATTTGTCGTAAACTTCAAGGGCGGGATCGGCGAATCCGTCGTCTAGCATTTCGTTTTTAGGCATGATTAAGGGTTTTATGAAAGTTGTTTAGACACCGTTCCTTAGCGAATCGCCCTGTAAACAACGCTCTGCAAGCGTGGGCGAAAATCACCATTCCCAAGTTTGTTGTTCTCCATGGTCGGGTAGGTTCGGTTTGACAAGAAGATGAAGATCAAGTTTTTATCCGGGTCGGCCCAAGCGCAGATGCCCGTAAACCCCAGGTGGCCAAAGGTATTCTTACCTGCCAAATGACTCATGTTCGCTGTCAGTTTTTCGTCCAATTCTTTCATGTCAAAACCGATTCCCCTCCGGGTGCTGGCCGAATATCGGGTAGTGAACTGGCGCACAGTTTCCGGTCGAAGGTACTGCCGCCAACCGTACGAGCCGCCATTGAGCAACATTTGAAAAATCTTGGCGAGATCATTGGCGTTCGAGAAAAGACCCGCATGTCCGGCTACTCCACCGAGCATCGCTGCGCCCATGTCGTGAACGTAGCCTTGCAGCCTTTGATGGCGGAAATAGCCGTCTTCTTCCGTGGGAACACAGCGTAATGTAAGGCCTTTTTTCCAAGGGTTGTAAGTCGTGGTGGCGAGGCCCAAGGGACGGTAAAATTCACGGTCTGCAAACGCATCCACGGACAGGCCACTGAGGTTATTCACCGCACGGGCACAGAGGTAAAGATCGAGGTCGGAGTATTTGTAGTTTTTGTTGACGTATAACGGGGAGTTGAATATTTGTTGCCAAACGGTGTCCGACCAAGCATTTTCCATAAACAAATCCTTCGCCACCGGCACTTCAAAACCGGGTTGAGCAGCACTTAAGTAAATCTTGGATGAAGGCATTTTATCCACCCTCAACGTTTGTTGGTAGAACGGGATCCAAGCCTGTAAGCCCGCGTGGTGGGCCATCATCTCGCGCACGGTCAGGTCTTTTTTGTCGGTCGTTTTCAATTCAGGAACATAAGCGCTCATTGGTGCATCGAGCGAAACCTGCTGATTTTCAGTGAGTTTCATCATAGAAATAGTGGTCGCCGCCACTTTCGTTACCGATGCCAGGTCGTAGATCGTCTCGTTCGTTACAGCCTGTGTTTGCTCGTAGGTAAAGTGGCCATAAGATTTTTGCCAAACGATTTTGTTGTCTTTCGCCACCAGGATTTGGCAGCCGGGAGCAGCCCCTGCGCTCACCATTTCCGATATTATGCCATCCATCAAGGCGAGGGTATCCGTGCTCATACCCACCGATTCTGGCAGCGCATAGCCCAGCCTTTTTTGGAGGAATGTTTTTTTCATGCCTTGTCCAAAAATCGCCCAGGGAGCGGCCGTCACAGGCAGGATGCCATTCAGGTCGTTTGCCCCAAAAAGGCTTTGTGCCGCAAGTTGCTGGGCCATGGGATCCTAGGTAAAGGCTTGCAACAGCAGGGGTGGCGCATCCATCCAACGATAGGTGTAGGGATTGCCAAAAACCGTGAGCGCAATGGTGATTTTCTGATTCAACTTGCGCAAAAAATCGAGTTCGCTGTGCGTCAGGCCGTAAATCGTATCAGGCCCTGGCACCTGGTTCACCGCTCGATTGGGCCGTGGCGAAGTGCGGATACCATACAAACCCACCAGCACTACATCAAAATTACGAAGCGTATCCAAGAGTTTGTTTCCCATAGAGTCGCTCACTTCTTTTGGCGTATTGAAATGCGCCATCGGGGCATATTGGCCACAGTAGGTTTGGAACACCGTTCGGTTTGTATCGCCAATAGCGAGCGTGGCGAATTTCAGATTTTCGAGGTTTGGAAAGCCAATAAGTTTTTTTTCGTCACGCACCAACGTCAAGGCATTGCTGACGATGCGGTACTTGAGCGCGAGGGCTTCGGGCGGGTTCAGGTCGCGGCGGAGATTGGCCATGTCCACTCGTTGGGGCTTCGTCAGTCCAAGGCGGTATTTGGCGCGGAGGATGCGCTTCACGCTTGTCCAGAGTTGGGTGCGGTCGAGCGAGCCATCGGCTAGCGCGACTTGGATAGCTGCGATCGAAGCCCCTACATCCACGGGCAATAGGCTCATATCATTGCCCGCTTTAAAAGCCTCCACGTCGGCAACGCCGTTGGGGAAAAACTTCTTTACACCCTCCATTTCCATGGCGTCGGTGAAAATAAGGCCCTCAAAACCCATCTCTTTGCGCAACAAATCGGTCACGGCTGCACGACTCAGTGTGGTGGGCCGATTCTCGCGGGCATCGAGCGCGTTCACCTGCAAATGCGCCACCATGATAGAGCCTGCGCCGTTTTGGGCCAGCATTCTGAATGGGTACAGTTCAAGACTATCCAGTCTGGCGCGGTTGAACGGAATCAGCGGCAAATCAAAATGCGAATCTATGTCCGTGTCGCCGTGGCCTGGAAAGTGTTTGACGCTGGCCAGCACACCGCCATCTTGCAGCCCAGACATGTATTGAAACGCTTTGGCGGCCACATTGTAGCGGTCTTCGCCATAACTACGCTCCCCGATGACAGGGTTTCCGGGGTTGTTATTCACGTCTGCCACAGGGGCGAAGTTGACATGAACGCCCATGCGAAGGCATTGGCGAGCTATTTCACGGCCCATATTGTAGATCAGGCGGTTGTCTTGAACAGCGCCGAGCATCATGGCACGCGGAAACGAAAGGGCATTGCCCTTATACCGCATCCCTACCCCATTCTCAAAATCCATGGCGATCATGAGCGGTACGCGTGGACTGGCGGCTTGGTAGCGATTGCTGAGTTCGGCGTGTTTTTCGGGTGTGCCCAGATAGGTTGGATTGAAAAAACACAATCCCCCAGGTTTGTATTTTCGGATCAAATCCTCCACCTGCCGTTCGTAGGCGGTATCCTTGTCCGAATGGGCCCGGAGCATGAACAATTGGCCTAAACGCTCCTCCTCTGAGAGGGCGTTGAACACCGAGTCCACCCATTTTTCTTCTTGCATATCAGCAGATTGGGAGAGGTTGGCGAAACGGCGGCTGTCGTGCGCGGCCAAGAAGATTAGGGCGCTGGCGAGTGCGGTGAGGAGGGGTGTTTTTTTGAAGAGAGGGTTTGCCATGGGGCAAAGGTCGGGCAATGGCTTCTATTCGGCTCGATCTGTCAATAGTTTTTCCACTTCGACTTTCAGCAAAGGAATATGGCGGACGGCGATGGCCCACAGCACTTCTTCCTACACTTTTTCATATTTATGAATGATAAAATTGCGGGCATCCACGATGCGGCGAGCACTGGAAATTGAAATTTCTTGCTCTGCCGCGAGAATTCAGCCAACTGCTTCGCCGATGATTTCGACGTTCCGTTCCAAGGCTCGTTTTAACATGATATTTTGCTGCAAGCCTTTAAACCCGTCACGATTGGAAACCATAAAAGTCTCCACTTCTGAGATCGCGCTCTCGATATCCAGCAGCCATTTAAACACTTTATCTTCTTGCATAGACGGGCTGTTTGGTATTTTCCACGACTTGCTTGAAATAAGGGTTTTTCAAAGTTTGAACTTCCACTAGATCAATTTTTCTTTGAAAAAGCACCGCGAGTGCGTCTCGGAAATCGAAAAAATTATCGGCATAATCTTCGGGGGAAACAGCCCCAAACATGACCACAAAATCAAGGTCGCTCTCTGGGCCAAAGCGTTCCGTTAGTGCAGAACCGAAGATATCCTAGGCAATGAAGTGATGCTTGGCGCAGAGTTCTGCAAGTGCTATGCGATGAGTTTCCATCAATGAAATAGCCATAATGTGATAATTATTCACAAAAGCAGGGGTTTGGCCGGAAAAAGAGGATGCCTAAAAATCTAATGGGGGATTTGCAGAAAGCAAATCCCCCATTAGGAAAAACTGAAATTTGCCCTGTCAATTGCCTTTGAGGAAAAACTCCGAGACCATGGCTTGCAGTGGAGAGCGAAGCATATTGAATGCTTCTCGCTTTGGGGTCGGAATGTCTTGCACGTCCATCGCCAGAAAAAATAGTATCGGGACAGGTACGGCAAGCTTCTCGCTCAGGTTCCGAAGAAATTCGAGCGAGGGTTCTTTCTGGTTGTTCTCGACAACAGAAAGATAAGAAATGCTGATTTTGCACAGATTCGCCAAGTCGCCTTGTGAGTAGCCTTTGTTGGCGCGAACAGTTTTTTACGCAAAACCACTTATTCGCTTGTGGCAAATCCCGGCTGTATTCAATATCTTTTTGACGAGCTGAGAACTACCCCTTTTTCCCCGCCGCCAGCACCCCACCCCCGATCACACATACCGCCGCGAGGACATAAAACAAGGTCGTGTTTTCGGAAGGTCCCGTGTCTTGCTTTATTTCTACTTTCCCAAGATCAATAATGGTTCTATCCTCATTGTGGCTGTTAAATGCCACGATGGCCAATGCAACGCCTGCGATGATTAGGATGATGCCGATAATGCGCTTCATAATCTTAATGTTTTTAGTTGTTAGGACAAATTTGTTTCACACGACGCCAGTACGGCACAGCGTTAGGAACGCGGCACCAATAACTTAGTCATTTTAGGGAGCCAAGATAAGAGGTTTAAGCCTTGTTCGAGTCAGAACACCCTATCTATTTCAATTCACACTCCCATCATTGGGCACAAAAGGCCCACTGCCCAAAGGCTGATCGCCTTCGGCCATTTTCGTGATGCGGAGGTATTGGTGTCCGCCATTGGGCTGGTAGATGGCCGCCACGCCCAGGCCGTGTTCCCGAAAAAAAACGAGCACTACATTGCAGCCTTCCAAGACTATAGCGCCATGCACCAGACCGGCAGCGGGGTATTCCATAAATTCCTGTCCACCAAACTTTGGCTGAGTCGTTTTGAAAACGGCTTTACCGATATTTTTTTTGGCCAGTTCAATGAATGGATCGTCTGCAAGCGGTACACACGCGGCCTTGAATCGCGGATCTGTCTGGTGCATCACAAGCAAATAGGTAATCGCCTGTTCGTAATCGGGCGAGAGGAGCATTTCGAGCAGTTTGGTCAGTTTTTCTTGCATGGTATTATGGTTTTTTAATTCAAAATTTTCCAAAACAGTTCCTTCATCAGTTCCTCCTCCTCTGTGCCGTCGTTGTTTACGCCTTTGGAACGCAGGTCGTAGTCTTTGAGGTGGCCGATCACCCGGGCGCATTGGGCGGCAGAGAAATTCGCCGCAGCGGCTTTATATTCTTTCAAAAACCAATCAGAACGTAATTCCAGGGCTTTTAACACCTCACTATCTGGCTGGCCTTTGAGAGAATGCAGCATAAAAACCTTGGAAAAGTAGACATAAAGGCTCGAAATGGTAACAATCAGCGGATTCTTTCGAATGTTGGCGGCAAAATGCTGTTGAATGCGGGCCACCTTGCTGCGGTCGCGGGTGGCGAGGGCTTTTTGCAACTCGAATACGTTGTAGTCCTTGCTGATTCCGATGTTGTCCTGAATGTGCGCAACCGTGATGGCCGTGCCACCTGGGAGATTGAGGGCGAGTTTGTCAAGTTCGTTGGTGATTTTGGAGAGGTCGGCACCTAGGTATTCGGCCATTAAAGCGGCGGCGGCTGGTTCGATGCTCTGTTTTCTGGCCTTGCAGGCGCTCGAAATCCAGTCGGGGATTTGGTTGTCGTAGAGTTTTTTACTCTCGAAAAAAACGATGTTTTTGCCGCCAAGCGCCTTGCCAAATTTGGTGCGGGCGTCTATTTTTTTGTGTTTGTAACTCGCCACAAAAACCGTGCTGGGCATCGGGTTTTCAATGTAACTGGTCAACTCTACCAGGCTTTTCATTTCCTGTGCTTCGCGCAGAATGACGACCTGCCGCTCGCTCATCATCGGGTAACGGCGCAGGTGGTCGAGCAGGTTGAGGTGATCCACTTCTTTGCCGTAGAGAATAGTCTGGTTAAAACCGCGCTGGGCTTCAGGCAAAGCCCTGGCCTCCACCGCGTCAGCGATTTGATCAATAAAAAACGGCTCTTCACCGTGCAGGAAATAGACCGGGGCGAATCGGCCAGATTGGATGTCGCGGAGGATTTCGTCGGCAGTCATTATTTGAGCAGGTCGTTCAGGTCTACGCCAATAGAATCAATAAAGGAGGGATGTCGGTTGTCTTCGCCTACACCAAGTCGGTATTTCATCCACTTTTCGGTGTCGTAGTTATACACAAAACCTTCTGGAACACCATACTCCTCCACCAAGGTTTTGACTTTTTCAAAATCACGGCGAGCCCCCGTGTTGCCACTTACTTCGATGATGACCTTGTTTTGGCGGTTTTCGTTGTCAAACAAAAGAATGTCGGGTGTAGGGCTGGTCTGGCTTTCGTCAATCATCGTTTCGGGAAAAGGTTCGTAAGGAATGCGCTTTTCAATATAAAAAAGCATCCCCAAACGCATCATCAATTGGCCAATGATGCGCTGGTGGACTTTTGGTGCGTTGACTCCCAAGTAAATCGTATTTTCAGTCATCTTTTTTAATATTTTTAGCCACTAATTGCACTAATTTGCATTAATCAGATGCGTTTATGAATAAATTAGTGTAAATTCGTGCAATTCGTAGCTAAGAATTGATGGGCGAGATTGATTTCTTTTTTTGACAAAAGTAGGCGTTTTTCAAACACTAAAAACTCCAACTTTGCCCCGTGCAAACCACCCAACACAACACCGAAATCATCCGCAACGAAGCCCAGCGACTGGGTTTTGAATTCGTCGGTTTTGCCCGCGCCGAGCGGCTCGAAGCCGAGGCCCGCAACTTGGAGAAATGGCTCTCCCGCAACGCACACGGACGCATGGCCTACATGGAAAACCATTTCGACCTGCGTACCGACCCTACCCTGCTCGTGCCGGGCGCAAAAACCGTTATCTGCCTGACCTTCAATTATTTCACACCCGAAAAACAGGCCGACCCTGATGCGCCCAAAATTGCCACTTATGCCTACGGGGAGGATTACCACCATGTCGTGAAGGACAAATTGAAATCGCTCCTGCAATTTATCCAGACCGAAATAGGCGAGGTGAACGGGCGGTGTTTTGTGGATTCTGCTCCGGTCATGGAGCGCGAGTGGGCCAAACGCGCCGGCCTGGGCTGGAACGGCCGCAACACCCTCACCATCCACCCGAAACGCGGCTCTTTTTTCTTCCTCGCCGAGATTATTTGCGACCTCCCCCTGCTCTACGACGACCCCCTTCGCGACCACTGCGGCACTTGCCGACGTTGCATTGACGCCTGCCCAACGGAAGCCATCAGCCCGGAAGGATATTTTCTCGATGCTTCGCGTTGTATCTCCTACCTGACCATTGAATTGCGCGACGAAATCCCCACCGAATTCAAAGGCAAAATGGACGACTGGATGTTTGGCTGCGACGTGTGTCAGGATGTTTGCCCCTGGAACCGTTTTTCCGAACGCACTACCGAGCCGGCCTTTGAACCTCCCCCCGATCTGCTCAATCTTTCGCACAGCGATTGGGAGGAATTGACGGAGGAGGTTTTTGGCAGGGTTTTTAAAAAATCGGCGGTGAAGAGAGCCAAGTTTGAGGGCTTGAAGCGGAATATTGGGTTTTTGAAAAAGTAATACCTTCTTACAAAAGCTCAAATGCGAACTTGAGACGGTAATTTGTTGGCTTTGTCCAAACTGAAATCTTTATCAAAGAATATTTGACCCTTTGGCTGGTCTATTCATATTCAATCCCTTCGGGATTTTTAAAAGGCTAAACAATTGCTTTTATTCTTTCGTTGGGTATACTCTCCAAGTGTAACTTTTATGAATTATCTTCCAAGAGCCTTCATATTTTAGCAATAGAAAATAATCAGTAAAAATTCGCCAATTTGGAACAACAATTTCTGCTTTTGCTATTGCCGCATCTTTTTCGTAATCTATCGAAATAATCCGACCAATACGGTTTGATTTTTCGCCTGCTTTCACCGTTGATATATACGCCTCTCCTGAACGAATTCTGAGGCTGTCCGCATCCGTTACTGTGTAAAGATTGAAGTTTGGATGAAATACTTTTCTCAGCCTTTCAGGTTCGCCGTTTGCTGTCCCTTCGATATAATCCATGAGCGTTTCCCCAATCTGTTCAATTTCTGATTTATTATTTTCAGTTTGAGCATTCGCACACAATGCACCGAAAAAAAATGAAGCCAATGGCTAAAAATTTGACTGATTTCACTGTTTGTTATTTTTTATGATTGGAGATAACGTTACGCTTCCCGAATGTTCGACGTTTAGGAGTGGCTTTCGGGAAGCGATTGTTGGAAGTTTTATTCTATTTTTAGGTCACGCAGGTCAATTTCTATGATCTGTTCTGAATCATCAGCGTTTAGAATCGCTTCCTGAATTACTGCCACATAAGGGACTAAGGATTTGAATCGGTTGTCGAGTATCCGTAATACAATCA
>JBBQSW010000097.1:0-10259 GCA_038213575.1 Chitinophagales bacterium
GTGGACATCACCCCTGAAATTTATGTCCTAAACAAAGACCGCATCATCGTCGGCAAAAACCTGCACCCCAACCAGTTAGAGACGATTTTTGAACGGGAATTGAAGAAGGCGGGAAATTAATTCATTTCAAACCGCTACATCTGCTGAGGTTCCGTATCAAAACCCGGACGCACAAACTTTTGCCAATCGGGAAAAAGCCGCTCCATTTCTTTCCGAAAACGACTGAGCGCCAGTAACATGTCGAGTATTTCGTCCGTTTTTTCGGGCCAGGTTTTGCGGAGCATTTCCCAGGCGCCAAGGCTTCGCTCTATGCAAAGAATACAGGCTTTTGCGCTGCCGTTCGCGTCGCTTTGGTAGGGAGGGTCGCCCCAAATTTCGGTATCGTGCATATCCTCCATGCCCGAAACGGCACGGCGGGCTTTTATACCGATAAAAGCGGCGTATTGGTGGATGATTTCTATGGCTTCCTGTGTGTGCTCCAATTGTTCCATGTCAATGGGCAACTCCATTTCTGCCATCTGTTGGGCTTCGGCCTCTCGCGCAGCTAAAAAGTCATGGTTTGTTTTAAAAAACGAATCGGTCAGTTTGAAGTAGGCCATCCCTTTTTCAAAGATTTCCTCCTCCAATTTTTCCATATCCGGGTCGGGGATTGGGTTTGGCTCGGCTTGGATTTCAACAGGATCAATCCCGGCTTCTCGGAGCATTTCGTCGAGCATGCGCAGGGATTCTTTGAAATGCTCGCTCACGGTGCTCCACATTTCCTCATCGGTCATGGGCGTGTCGTTTTTCCAGCGTTCGAGTTCTTCCATGCCTACGGCGCAGCGTTCGACAAAAGCACAGCGCTCACACCAGCGGTCGCAGTAATTGTGGATAGAGGGGATCATGTTGGAGTCGTCCATGAGCGGATTGGTTGGGAATATTTTGAGCAAATGTCCGAATCTTTTTATTGAGTTTTGTGGCATTGAAAATTACAAATCCTACAAATGACCTGTGAACATGCGCGTTTTTTTCTGCTTCCTGTTTGTCGCTAATGTGTTGGTATCTGCTCAGCCTAAAGCACGAGGAACTTGGCGTGGTTCATCCCATCCTGCACGGTCAAAGAAATCAACGGCCTGGCGATAGGGGCCTGAAGTGGCTGTATGAAGAACGATGCCCAACAGCTGGTTATCAATGGTGCCAAATACTTAAAGGGCCTCCAAATCGGCCTCGTCAATAAATCCCAAAAAATAAAAGGCGTTCAAATTGGTCTTTGGAACAAGAGTGACAAACGCTCTCTGCCTTTTTTGAACTTTCAGTTTTAACATGAATTTTGGATAGATTTCAGAAAAAGCCGCATCGCGGCGACATTATGGTAGCGCCAGCGTTAAATTTTTTCAGAACGGCGTAGCCGTGACATTATTTCGACATCATAATGTCACGGCTACGCCGTTCCTATCCTTACAAACGCCCTTTTGGGCTACCAAAATGCCAACGCTACGCGGTTTTTATTGAAAGCCCAAGACCGAGCCTATCCAAAACTCACGTCTGTATTAATAAAAGCCTTTGCTATGTTTGCCGTAATAATTTTTTCAACATGAAGCACAAACTCCGCATGGGAATGGTGGGTGGTGGCCAGGGCGCTTTCATCGGCGCTGTACACCGCATGGCCGCCGCTTTGGACGGCGAAATCGAACTTGTCTGTGGCGCGTTCAGCAGCAACCCAGAAAAATCAAAAGCCTCCGGAGCTGATTTCGGCCTGCCACCGGATCGCTGCTACGGCACGTTTCGTGAAATGATTCAGCGAGAAAAACGACTCCGTCCCGACCGCCGGATGCAGTTTGTGAGCATCGTCACGCCCAACCACGTCCACTTTGCCCCAGCTAAAATGGCCTTGGAAAACGATTTTCACGTCATTTGCGACAAGCCCGTGGCCTTTAGCCTGAAAGAAGCTCTGGCCCTGGAAAAAATTGTGGCAAAATCGGAACTCGTCTTCGCCCTTACACACAACTACACGGGCTACCCGATGGTGAAACAAGCCCGACAGATGATACGGCACGGCGAGTTGGGGCAGATTCGGAAAGTCGTGGTGGAGTATCCACAAGGCTGGCTCAGCACAAACCTCGAAGCCTCTGGACAAAAACAAGCTTCCTGGCGCACCGACCCCAGCAAAAGCGGTATTGCAGGAGCTATGGGCGATATCGGTACCCACGCCGAGAACCTGGCAGAGTATGTAACGGGCTTGAAAATCAGCGAACTCTGTGCCGACATCAGCACCTTCGTACCGGGCCGTTTGCTCGACGATGATGGCAATGTGCTGCTCCGTTTCGAGGGCGGCGCAAAGGGAATTCTCCATGCCAGTCAGATTGCCGCAGGAGAAGAAAACAACCTGAACATCCGCGTTTACGGCGAAAAAGGTGGTCTGGAATGGCGACAAATGGAGCCCAACTCGCTCATTTTGAAATGGCTCGACAAGCCCATGCAGGTGTTCCGCACAGGCGGCTCCGGACTGATTTACCCAGAGGCACAGGCAGCGGCGCGGATTCCGGCAGGACATCCTGAAGGGTATTTAGAGGCTTTTGCCAATATTTACAAGAACTTCGCGCACTGCGTTCGTGCCTGGGAGGCTGGCCAAAAACCAGACCCTATTCACGCGGATTTTCCCAGCATTCAGGATGGGGTTCGAGGGATGCGTTTTATCGAAAAAGTGATCGCAAGTGGGAAAAGTAAGTCAAAGTGGGTGAAAATATAACGTTTAACAACCATAAAAAAAGGACTTTTCTGCACTATTTTGGTATCCGTCACGCTCCATTTATATGGCCAGTTTTCCCTTGGAGCTGACCTCCTTGGCATTGGTTTGACGAATGCGCACCAAAATGAAATTGGGATGAAACTCGATTCAAGTCTTTCCACATTCAGGGTGGTTTTCTCTGTGAATAACTACCTGGAAGGGGCTTACAAATTCAAACACCGGGAGTTTTCACTGGGCCTTGGATGGAATAGCCGGAGTCGTGCTGATGGTTTGATTTGAGGCTTTTTCAACTCTTTTCCTTGCTTGTTGTTCTTTCCAAAAAACTTGGAAAAGAAATTTTGTTGAAGTCTTGTTATTGGTACTACTGCCGAATCAACAAATACTCAAATCAACCTTGCAACATGCCCACTACCTGGCACGACGGTATCATCCGAAAAATAGAAACCATCGCCCCAAACGTCCGCAGCTTCCAAGTAGAAGTGCCGGACTTGGAATCCTTTGATTTTCAAGCCGGTCAGTTTGTGACCATGGACTTGCCTATTGGCGAAAAACGCCTTCAACGCTGGCGGAGCTACTCCATCGCCAATGCTCCCGACCATTCCAATCAACTGGAACTTTGTATTGTAAATTCCTCCGAAGGACTTGGCTCAAAATACCTTTTTGATGAAGTGCAGGAAGGGGCACTACTAAAATTTAAAGGCCCCGACGGCGGATTTGTATTGCCCGATACGATTGAAAAAGACCTCATTTTCGTTTGCACAGGCACAGGCATTGCTCCGTTCCGAAGCATGATTCTGGACTTGAAAAACTCAGGAAAGGCCCACCGCAATATCCACTTGATTTTTGGGGCACGCGAAGAAAGTGGCATCCTTTATCGAGCGGAATTTGAAACCCTTGCCCGCACTATTCCGGGTTTCAGATACGATATCGCACTTTCACGACAAGCAGATTGGTCGAGCTGGAAAGGTCATGTCCATCAAGTCTATTTGGAGCAATATGGCACCCCGCGCCCTGATGTGGCTTTTTATCTCTGCGGCTGGAGCAGCATGATTGATGAGGCGGTGGCCAACTTGATGCTCAAATTAAAATACGACCGCAGCCAAATTCATTACGAACTGTATGGCTAAGGAACGCGGCACCAATAACTTAGTCATTTTAGGTCAAGCATTTTTTAATCAGACAACCCTATTTTTCTGCGAATAGTGGGGCTATTTAAATAAAAATAGCGGCCGTATGATGGAACAAAGGGTGGAATCATAAGGCTAAGTTATTGGTGCCGCGTTCCTAAGTGTCTGGCTATTTGAAAATCTCCGACAGTTCAAGTTCAACGCCAATGGTTTTTGTCCTTCAAATGTCGGTCCCAGAGTAAATTTCGTAATCTTTTGGGGAATAGAATACATAATCCGTTCTCAGCGCAGGGAGCGCAAGTCAATAGGATTTCACGCCCGCTGTAAAGTATTCCGAGCATTTTATCATCATCTCCAAGCGCTCCAAATCCCTTGCTTTATCCCGTGAAACATATCTCCACGCTCCCAAAAACCCACCCGCTCCTCCGCTTTTGGCGTGGCAGACTTTTCCGACCCGAACTTAAAAACACCTTTCATTTGGCGCTCCCGCTGATGTTGGGCGAGCTCAGCAGCATGCTCATGGGGCTGGCCGGCACCGTCATGATCGGTCGCCTTGGTGAGACCGCACTGGCGGCCTATGGAATTGCCAGTGTGCTTTTTGTCATGTCTATGCTCCTTATTTGGGGCGGTGTGCGCATGATCCCTACCCGGGTAGCAGAAGCCCACGAACTCCGAGATGGTATTCGAGTACGCACCTTGTTGCATGCCGGACTATGGCTGAGCGGTTTTTTTGTGGTGATCGCCACACCGCTGTTGTGGTTGGGCGTTCAAAATTTTGAGATCTTGAAACAAGACCCGGAAGTGACAATTTTGGCGGTGGAGTACCTTAAAATCATGATTTACAGTCTCCCGGCCCTTATCCTGTTCGCCATCCTCGTCAATTTTGCGGACGCCTTTGCTTACGTCCGACTCACGATGGTATTGGCATTCGGTGGATTAGCACTGGATATGTTCCTCAATTGGCTGTTCATCTTCGGGAAATTCGGACTGCCTAAAATGGGCATCAACGCCATCGCGATGAACACCGGTATTGTCCATGCTCTGATGACACTCGTGCTGTTCGCCGTGATTTGGCGGAGAAAGGACTTGCAATATTTCCGGAATTGTCGCACAAGTTTGGAGGCCGTTTGGACACAAACCAAATCCTTCATCCGCTACGGAATCCCTTCGGCTTTGCAAATCATGATAGAATTCGCCGCTTTTGGTGCAGGCACTATTATCATCGGCCAAATCAGCAAAACCGAACAAGCCGCACACCAGATTGCGATCAACCTGATTTCGGTCACCTACGTCACCATTATGGGCGTTTCCACGGCGGGCATGATCCGCGTGGGACAAGCGCTGGCCTACAAAAGCCGGATTCGGGTGTGGATGGCGGGCGTTTCGGCCATCGGATTGGCATTGCTCATTATGATGCTGCCCACTTTCGCGTTTTTGTTTTTTCCAGGCAGTGTTGTCGCGCTGTACATTGAAGACCCGGCAGTGATTGGCATAGCCACTACGCTCGTGTTTTTCGCCGGCTTATTTCAACTGGCCGATGCCATGCAGGCTTCCAGCATTTCGCTCCTGCGCTCACTCAATGACGTGGTGTGGCCCTCGGCTATTTCTTTTGTTGCCTTCTGGATCATCGGGCTGCCGATTGGTTATTGGCTGGCCGTGCACCAGGGCTGGAACGCTAAAGGGATTTGGGTAGGATATCTGATTGCGCTGATTATTCAGGCGGGGTGGTTTTTGAGGCGGTTTTTTAGGTTGGTGGGGAGAATTTAAAATGACTTACCCACCGAATGGGTTCGCCTATTGCGCCGATGTAAAAGAATTCGTCCAGGAACTTGGTCATGTAAAAACCGCCCAGTTCGATTTTGAAATCGGAGGGCAGATATCTAATCCGCATACATATTAATAAAAAATGTAACCATTAAGCCTCGCATGAAATTTAAAACAAAAAGTATGTAAAATTCAAATCAAACCTTTTACCTTTGTTCAAAAGGCAAACCGATATGAGTTATTACAGAAATGGGCATGAACCAAAATTGTTCGCTGAATTCTTCGCTGGAATTGGGCTGATGCGGTTGGGATTGGAAAAGGCTGGTTGGGAAATTACGTTTGCAAACGACATTGACCCTACCAAAGAGAGTATTTATAAAACCCATTTCAATGATTCAGAAAACCATTTTCATCTTGGAGACATTCATCAAATAAAGGGTAGTCAAGTGCCTGATATTAGTTTGGCTACCGCCTCGTTTCCTTGTACTGACTTGTCATTAGCCGGACGCCGCGAAGGTTTATCAGGTAGTCAATCCTCCGCGTTTTGGGGGTTTGTTGACATCTTGGAGAAAATGGGGGAACGCCGCCCTCCTATTGTCTTACTTGAAAATGTTGAAGGGTTTTTAAGCTCGCACAACGGGCAAGACTTCAAAGAAGCCTTACTTGCCCTCAACGGTTTGGGGTATTCGGTTGACGCCTTCATCATTGACGCTGTTAGGTTTGTTCCTCAAAGCCGGGTACGCCTTTTTGTTATCGGGCATCAAACCGTAGGACAGCCGGAAATGGTAAACGAAAGACAGTTATCTTTTTACCAAAGTGATTTGAGACCTGCAAAACTTGCCGACTTCATTCTAAGGCATCCCGAAATAAATTGGAGCATCCGGGAATTACCCAATCTGCCAAAAACAAATGCTCGTTTAATTGACATTATCGAAGAAATCCCGAAAACGTCGAAAGATTGGTGGAACGAACAACGGGTAGAATACTTGCTAAACCAAACTTTTGACAGACACCGGGTTTTGATTGAAGCGGCAAAAAAAGGGAGTGAATACACCTATTTTACAGCATTTAGACGGGAAAGGGAGGGTCGTTCAATGGCTGAAATTCGGTCGGATGGAATTGCAGGATGTTTAAGAACCCCAAAAGGAGGGAGTGCGCGGCAAATATTACTTCGTGTCGGAAAAGGGGAAATTAGCATTCGTCTTTTATCCCCTCGTGAATGTGCAAGGCTGATGGGTGCCAATGAATACGTTATTTCAGGGAATATCAACCAAGCGTTATTCGGTTTCGGAGACGCCGTTTGTGTCCCTGTGGTAACATGGATTGGTAAAAACTACCTTAACCCCTTACTTGCAGAGGTCAACAACGTAACAGCAAAGCAGGATTATACACATGAATACCAAAAAGCCGTTATCGGCATTTGAAGAATGGTATTGGTCTTTAAAAATTGTCAAAGCAAACAGCGGCCCGGCTATCGGCACAATTGCTGCTACGCTCGTTTTGCTCGAACGGTTGAAGGAAAAATTCGATTTGGATTTTGATACCCATGTAGCGCCCGGCGGCGCACAGATCAAAGGGGCAAGCGGCGCGTCGGTTGCGGCCATTCTTAGTGCGTTTGGAGAAACCCGCCCCTTTGCTAAAGAAGGTGGGAGAACAAATCGCGGCGGACAAGGCGACATTAGACCCCTATTCAAATCTTTAGAGCCTCTAAAACTCGATTTGTTAGGGCCGGAAGATCGAAACAAGATATTGACCTCATTTCAAGCATTTTTGGTTGAGCGTGTGCAGGATTTTCATAACCGCCAAAAGATCAAATTGGTCTTTGATTCAAAAATTTCTACTTGGCAAATCATTCACCACCTTCTCGAATTTTCCCAAAATGAAGGGAAAGCCGGGTACGTTGCCCAACATTTGATAGGGGCAAAATTGCAACTAAGATTCCCCGATGTGACCGTTTCCAATGAATCAGCAAGCACAGCAGACCGACCAACCAACCGTGCGGGGGATTTTACCATAGGTAACACCGTGTTTCACGTGACCGTTTCTCCGATGGAGGGCGTTTATAAAAAATGTCAAGAAAATCTTAGCGAAGGCCTAAAGGTTTATTTGATTGTTCCGGACGGGAAACTTGCAGCAGCCCGCCAATTAGCCGACCAATACTGTAATGGTCAAATTGCGGTTGAATCGCTCGAATCGTTTGTTTCCCAAAATATAGAAGAAATCAGCGTTTTTGCCTCCGATAAGTTGAAGTACAGTATTGTTCGCCTCGTTAAACTTTACAATGATCGGGTTACCGCCGTCGAGGTGGATAAATCCTTAATGATTGAACTTCCCTCTAACTTGGAAAAATACAATGGCTGATGTTTTTCCCTCGGAAAAGCGCAGCGAGATAATGCGCAAAGTAAAGTCAAAGCGCAACCAGTCAACAGAAACGCGCCTGATTGCCTTTTTAAGACGAACAGCATAAAAGGTTAGAAGCCAACTTCAACGTATTCTTTCCCCATGAAATTTGGATTTGCTCTTAAATCTCTCAAAACGACAACCCCCACGACAACCAAAAACAAAAAGCCCTCGTAAGTGATTGACTTACAAGGACTAATTTGTTTTTGTTGTGATCTCGATGGGATTCGAACCCATGACTCCTTGATTAAAAGTCAAGTGCTCTACCGACTGAGCTACGAGATCATCGCTCCTAAAAAAAAGGCTTTTTTCAAAAACGGCTGCAAAGATAAGTCCACACTCAGCATAAAAACAAACCTCGCTTAAAATTTTTCCCAAAGATTATTTGGAATTAGGAACGGGTGAATAATTACTTTTTACATCCATCTGCTTCCTAAGCCCCGTTCGTGAAGAGCTTCGCCAAAAACGATATGGTTTCCCTTTCATTTCACTTTCAGCAACACCGCTTCAGCCGCTTCTCGTCCGCTCTGCGCCGCCCCATTCATGAAACCTGCAAAGTCGCCGCCACAATGTTCTCCCGCAAATAACACATTGCCAATGGGCATTTGTTCCGCACCCCCAATGCTGGTATATTGACCCACGGTAGGGCAAACGTAGGAACCCAAAGCATGGGGGTAAGTTGGCCAGTCCATACGGGCCGTTTTTCCATTGAAAGCTGCCGATGCCCCTGGGAAAATCTGCTCCCACAATTTCAGGTACTTGTCTTTTTGCTGTTCCTGGGTGCCATGGCCTACATTGGTGCCACGACGGCCACCAAAAAGAATGGAAAGTCCCGCAGCTTGGTCGTCCGCGGTCTGGAGTTGGGCATTGTCCCAGCCGTTGGGGATACCATTGTCTGAATAGACAAGCCCGGTGTAACCTTTTTCACGCCAGAAATGCCGTTTCATGCCGATCATAAGTTTGGCATTGATCCCGTACCCTAACTCATGGATACACTTTCGTTTGACCTCCGGCATTTCCAACTTCACATCCAATTTGCGTAACACGGTAAATGGTATCGTCAGGATAACAAAATCAGCCAGTACCGTCTCGCTCATTCCGGCAAAATAGAGCGCATAAGCACTGCCTTTGGAACGAATAGCCTCCAAAGCAAGTCCCATTTCGAGATGGTTGGCGTGCCGCTCAGCAAGCGCGTTGGGGATGCCTTGGTTGCCGTTTCGCACCTTATATCGTTCGTCGCTCTCACCAAAAACCTCCCACTGGCCATTCGGCGTCTCGGTAGAGATGAGGAGCAACAGGTTGAGACTTGATTGAACTTCGGGCGAAAGGCCGTACTCGGATTCATAGGCGACTTCAATCAGCCGTTTGATCCAACCCGAGGCGCCGATTTGCTCCAAATATTGGGATAGTGGCAGGCGATCGAATTTTTTAACCACCTTGTTTTTTGTCTTGAAGGAAATCTCGTCGTCCAGCTTGTCTATGTCAGCCTTCATACGCGGGGCAAAACCCCGAAATTCCTCTACCACTTGGGCCAGCGAGTAATGTTGTCCGTTGAAATAGAAGGCTTCTTTGGTAAGTTTTGCTTCAGATGCTTGTGCAAAATCCATGAGTTCTAAATCAAATTCTTTGGCTAAGCGCCACATATCGGCGTGATTCGTGTCAATAAACTCTCCTCCAAACTCAGTCCATGTATTGGGTCCCATAGCATCCGAAACACTGAAAATACGCCCACCTGTGCGATTGGACGATTCGTAAATGGTGGCGTCCAAACCACTTTTTTTCAAGGTGTGCAGAGCGGTCAGACCCGCTATCCCACCACCCACAATGGCAATGCGCGGAGCAAGCGCACGACTGAAAAAATTGCCTCCTTTGGGCAAAACAAGTTGCGGGGCAAAGCTTCCAATCAGGGCAGTTTTGCCCATGTTCTCCAAAAAACGGCGACGCGAACGGCGGTATTCATCGCTGCGTTGCACGATTTCTTCGGCGGATGTTTGGCGGCGTTCAGCGGCGAGTGCCATGCCGAATGCCTTGCGAATAGTACCGAATAGCGGTGTCTTAGATTGTTTTTTCATGATAAAGGGCTTTGCCACCAATTGCACGAATGGACACGAATGACAATCTGCGGTGTAAAATCCATTCGTGGCAATTCGTGGCAAGTTTTATTTTAAAATAAGGTTGTCAATCAAACGCACCTCGCCCGCAAAGGCAGCTATACACGCCACTATAAATTCGCTGTCGTT
>JBBQSW010000098.1:0-10232 GCA_038213575.1 Chitinophagales bacterium
CCCGATTGCATCGGAGGCTATTCAAATTCAACCACTTCGTGGTGGTTAAATTTCTTAAGTCAACGACATTGCCCTAAAGGGGTAGGGGGCGCGACCGGCAGTTGACACAGATTTCTAAACCCTCAACCCTCAACCCTCAACCCTCAACCCTCAACCCTAAACCCTAAACCCTAAACCCTCAACCCTAAACCCTCAACCCTCAACCCTCAACCCTCAACCCTCAACCCTCAACCCCTTCACACCCCCATCATTATCTCCACCAAATTCGCATCCCCAGGCAGGCCCAGTTTCTTGCGGAGGCGATAACGGCTGCCTTCTACCCCGCG
Organism: Chitinophagales bacterium; assembly: GCA_038213575.1. Taxonomy (GTDB): domain Bacteria; phylum Bacteroidota; class Bacteroidia; order Chitinophagales; family Saprospiraceae; genus M3007. The sequence continues at coordinate 327 of JBBQSW010000098.1, forward strand.
CACGGAAATATTGAGCAAATTGGCAATTTCTTTGGTGCTGAGATTCATCTTCAGGTAGGCGCAAAGCCGCAGGTCGTTCGGACTAGTTTGAGGGTAACGCTCGCGCAGGCGTTTGAGAAAATCTCCATGTACCGAGTCGAAGTGGATGGCAAAATGCTCCCAGTCCTCATCCAGTTGTGCATCGAATTGCATCGTACGAATGATGCGGCGAATGTCTTCTTGCAGCGTCTGGGTGGACTGTTTCTTTTCGAGCGCCTTTTCCAGTTCTTCCTGCAAAGTGGTCAGGATTTCGCCTTTTTGCACCAGGTGCATGGTGGCGAGCGCCAGTTCCTGGTTTTTATGTTGCACCTCCGATTCCAACTTTTCGGCACGTAGACGGGTGATTTCCTGTTCGTTCGCGGCCACAATTCGTTGTTGCTCAGCGCTTTCTTGTTGAAAGGTCGTTTCGAGCGCGTTTTTCTCTTGTTCAAATTTGGCACGTTGCCTTCGGAAAACCCAACCCAAAGCAAGCAGAAACACGATAAAGTAAACCGTTTTTGCCGCAAAACTGGCATACCAAGGCGGGCTGATTCGGAAGGCAAATTCTATCGGAGCGCTTTCTACCCCATATTCATTACGCGCTTTGACTGAAAAAACGTACTCGCCCGCCGACAGGTTCAGGAATTCCCGCTCCGTTTTTTCACTCCATGCCGACCACTCCTTATCCAAACCTTTCAGTTGGTAACTGTAACGGATTTGACGTGTTGCGCCGAACACATTGGCGGCAAAGGCAATGGACAGTGTGTTCTGATGGTACGACAGGGTCAATTTCTTTTTGGCCGACGATAAGAAGCCTCCGTACAACAAGCTATCGCCAGCCCAAGGCAGATTCACGCTGGAAATTATCACTTGCAGGGAAGTATCTGCGCGACGCAGCCGCTCCAGATCGAGGTGTAAAAACCCTTTTTCTGACCCAAAAAAGATGTTGCGTTCGTCTGCAGGATAAATGTGTTCGAAACCGCCTACCATTTGCCCGCTAAGCAACGGAAAGGTCTGCCGACGGATTTTTTTCTCCAATCCAACGTCTTCAACCCATAAAATGCCCACCTCGCTTCCCCGACAAAACCAGACATTGCCTTGTGAATCTTCACGCAGGTAGCGGACACGTCCCGCTCCGCCAAGCCATTGATCGAGGTTGGGGACGGACTCAAAACGCTTTGTTGCCGAATTAAAACGAAATATTCCACGATCCGCAGCCACCAACATCTTCCCACCAATTTCAAAAACATAGTTGTTCAAATCAGAGGGCAACCCGTCTTTTTTACCATATAGATCCACCTCTAAATCCCGGAAATTATCGCGTACCCTTACCCGAAACACCCCTCTATATGGATGGGAGACCCAAAGGAAACCGTCTGTGTCGCGCACCATGATGCGGCAGGATTCGTTCAGTCCGGCCAATCGCCGCCGAAAACGCCATTCGGCAGTACCTGAGCGCGTGAACAAAGCCAAACCATCGTAGAGTCCAGCTACTAAAGCGGTGTCATTGAGCTGGACAAACTGCCAGGCACCCTGTAGGTCTGAGATTCGCTGTGCTTTTCCTTTTAGAATTTGAAAGGCGCCTTCGTGATGACCCAGCAATAGTTTTCCTCCCACTTCACTCAAGCCCCAGGTTTGACCCGTTGTGCCATTGACAAAGCTGAAATCATTGGGGCTAAATGGGGTGGTATGTCCTCCTAAATCCTTGACAAACAATCCATTGGAGGTTCCAAGCCAAAGATGCTTATCGTGAATTCGGGTGGCATAGCCAGTGCCTTCCAGTACAGCATCCGGCAAAATGCGATAGAATGGCGAGCTGATTTCTACCTGCGCAATGCCGTTGTCCAAACCCAGCCATAGATTGCGGGATTTGTCTGCAAAAACCGACAGCACATTGGTGTTTTGCAAGCCCTCATTCTTCTGTAGCCACTGAATCGGGCGACGATCGCTGCCGAGCACCACCAAGCCGGCCAGAGAAGTGCCCAGGGCGATTTGTCCATTGGGTAAAAGTGCGGCACTATAAATCCTTTTTTCTTTCAAAAAGGCGTCTAAAGGCGTGATCCAAGGCACAAGACGGTCATTTGCCAGACAGAAAATTCCGTGTTTAAGGGTCGTAACCAACACTGTATCGCCACCAAGCGGCAACAAGGATGTCACAGGACTTTCAGGTTTCATGCCCGCCTGTAGGAGCGTGAAATGTTGTCCGTCGAAGGCCATCAAGCCATTGTTGGCATCGTGAAGCAATATTCTTCCGGCGGCTTTGCCTAAAAAACTCATTTTTCCACCACTCGAAAAAGCACGGATTTGGTTGTTTTTCAACTGAAAAAGCAGGTCGTCGCTGCGAAAACAAACTGCGCCGTCATCGGCCACTATAATGTCCCACACATCGGCAAACTGTTGGTTTTCTGAAGGGATTAAATAGTTGAGCGGCTGGTAGGAGAGACAGCCCCTTGCATCCGGGCTGAAAACACCGATTTCGCCCTGGCCTCCGACATAAATTTTGCCATCTGGAGCGATGGAGACAGAGCGAACGCAAGTGCCGTTGGATATCGGCAAGCGCTGCCAATGTGCACCGTCATAAAGGAGTAAACCTTCGTTGTTGGCAAACAGTAATCTCCCTTGCCTATCCTGTGCGACATCCCAATTTTGAGTTCCGGCACGGTAAACCGTCTTGGGAAAGTTCGTCACTGGAGGCAAACCAAGGTTGCCAGTCTGTGCGAGGAGCAGACCGGGCAAGAATGAGAATATCAGGGAGTATAGTTTCAAAGTCTGTGCGCTGTGTGGTATGCAGTTCAAGAATGCAAGGTAGTATGGTATGCCATAAGATAGGTTGTCGTAGTAATGTCGTAGTGCCTGCGTAACTGTGTCGTACAGCGAAAATAGGTCATTCAGAGGGTGTATTCATAATTTTGACGCAGAAAAGCTGCGGCATTTCAAAATAAAATTTCATTTCTGCAAACTCAACTTTGGTATGACTAAACTATTGACATTACTCTCCGCCCTTTTTTTTGTGGGCTTCCAAAACACCTCCGCTCAAACCATTCTGGATTTTGAGACACCTGCCACCAGCACTACGTTCCAATATTTTGGAAGTTCTATTGATGGTCAACTCACGCAAACAATCACCAATCCAAATCCAACGGGCTTGAATACCAGCTCAACAGTTCTGGAATTCAAAAAGCCATCTGGAGCCCAAACTTGGGGTGGCGGGTTTTCAAATCCCAATCCTACTACTCCTGTCAATTTGATCAGCAGCAGCACCATCAGTATCAAGGTGCATTTTGACCACATCGGCAATATCACCCTGAAACTTGAAAATTCTGCGGACGGTGGTCCCAATTGGGCCCAGACGGTGGTCAATACAAAAGTGGGCGAGTGGGAAACCCTCACTTTTAACACGGCGCTTCCAAGCATTGAAGCACCCAATATGCCCGCAGCAGGGCATATCTACAACACCATTACCTTGTTCAGCGATTTTGGGGTCAGCCCAACGACCGATCAGGTAACCTACCTCGATGATATCACGGTAGAACAGGCAATTTCCTGCACTCCGATCCTCAATTTTGAAGACCCTGCCACCAGCACCACGTTCCAATATTTTGGAAGTACTATTGATGGTCAATTGTCGAACACCATCGCCAACCCGAATGCAAGCGGACTGAACACCAGCGCGACAGTGTTAGAATTTAAAAAACCGGCTAATTCCGAAACTTGGGCAGGCGCCTTTTCAAATCCGAATGCCTCCACGCCAGTCAATCTATTGACGGGTGGTAAAATCAAGGTCAAATTCCACACGGATCATCCCGGCAATTTGACGCTGAAACTGGAGGAAGCCCAAGACGGAGCCCCCAACTGGGCACTGAATGTAGAAAACAGTGTTGTCAATGAATGGGTCGAACTCACTTTTGACCCAGCGCTCCCTTCCATCGAAGGCCCCAATATGCCAGCGGCCGGACACGTCTACAACAAAATTGTCCTCTTCGCTGATTTCGGCCAGACGTTCACTACGGATCAAAAATACTATGTAGACGATATCGAGGTGTGTACCTCTGGTAGCACCCCAATGGCGGAGGTAACCTTCAAGCTCGACATGAATCAGTTTGCCGGGTCATTTACCAAAGCTTATGTGAGTGGCTCCTTCAACAGCTGGTCGGGAGACGGCAATGAACTGCTGGATGCTGACGGCGACAAAGTGTATGAAGCCAGCCTTACCGTTCTGGTGGGTTTGTATGAATACAAATTTACGCTTGACAACTGGGCACAGCAGGAGGAGTTTTCACCGACCACCGCTTGTACTCAAACCACTATTGATGGTGCTAATGTGTTCACCAACAGGAAGTTGGTGGTTTCGGGTGATGCTTCACTGGACGCGGTTTGTTTCAATTCCTGCTATGGCTGCGGCGATGCAGTGAAAATAACCGTCAATCTGGGAATGGGAGGCATAACGCCTGATCCAGGGGGTGTCTATCTAGCGGGTGGCCTGGACTTTGGCCCTCCAGGCGGACGATTCAAAATGGATGATTCGGACGGCGATGGGGTGTTCAGCATTCAGATCGAGCGCCAGCGGGGCTATTCCACTTTTTATGATTTTGCCAACGGCCCTTGTCCAGATTATTCCTGCAAAGAAAACCTCGCAGGACAATCTTGCGCTGTTCCGACTAATTTCAATGACCGATTGCTCTCAGCCGTGCAACAAGATACTGTTATCAATACTTGCTTTGCATCTTGCGCGACCAACACCAATTGCACCATTGGCACAAATAATCCAACACTTTCCAACGATTGGATGACCTTGCAGCCCTCGCTGGCAACCGATGCGGTTCAAATTGGTTTTACTACCCCGGCAATAAGTGCCGTAAACATTCGTGTTTTCGATGCAGCAGGTAAAGTCGTATTGTCTGAAACCCAACAGGGCTTGACGGACACCCATTTGATCCAGATCGCCCACTTGAAAAATGGATTCTACATCCTCCTGGTGCAAACGGCTGACAAGGCCGCCAGCGGGCGTTTTGTCAAACAAGATTAATTCGGCTCCTAAACCTCGTAGGTTTCAAAAACCTACGAGGTTTTATAAAATGCAATAAACATGAAATCTTTTCTACCCATTCTCTTTCTGCTTTTTGCCTTTGTAACGACCGCTCAAATCCCCATCTCTGGAGTGATTAAAGACGCAGTCAATGGCGATCCCATTATTGGTGCGACCCTCTCTCTGAAGGGGGCATCCACTGGAGCTATTTCCGATATTGAAGGGCGCTTTCGGCTCGATGTGCCCAGTGAAGATGCGGTACTGGTGATCTCCTATACGGGTTATTTGCCGCAAGAAATCAGCGTTGGGAAACAGCGCGATTTTAGTGTGAGCCTCCAAGAAAACAGTGCTGTATTGGATGAAATTGTCGTCATAGGCTACGGCTCGCAAAAACGGAGCAATATCAGTGGAGCGGTGTCCTCCATCAATGCGGAAGAAATCTCCGAACTGCCAGTGCTCCGTACCGAGCAGGCGCTGCAAGGTCGTGTGGCGGGTGTATCCGTGGCACAAAACAGCGGCTCTCCGGGTAGTGCGCTCACCGTCAGGGTGCGCGGCACCAGCTCCATTGGCAGCTCCGATCCGCTTTATATTGTGGACGGAATCCCGGTCAGCGGATTGGATTTCCTCAATCCGAACGATATTCAGACGATAAATATCCTAAAAGATGGCGCTTCCGCAGCCATTTACGGCGCACGTGGCGGTAATGGGGTGGTACTCATCACTACCAAATCGGGTTCAAAAAACCAGGTGGGGAAAATCAGTTATGATGCCTACTACGGCACACAAAGTCCTTGGAAAACAGCAAATTTGCTTTCTGCGCGTGAATACGGCATCATTTCCAATGAGGCGCATGTGGCGGCAGGCGTCACCCCTTTAACCGAATTTGCCAATCCCGACGCCTTAGGCGAAGGCACCGATTGGTTAGATGCCATTTTTAGCGATGCTCCCATGAGCAGCCACCAACTCAGTCTGAATGGAGGTTCTAATAAAAGCACTTATTCCCTGACGGGCAATGTGTTCAATCAAAACGGAATTGTGGGGGGCGACAAATCCGCCTTTAAACGCTACACCATTCGGGCAAGCGGCACCAACGAGGTCAAAAACTGGCTGACCATCGGCACAAACATCAATTTTACCACGCTTACGCGCAATGGTCTGCCCGAAAACAACGAATTCGTGACCCCGCTAGCCCGTGCCTTGAACATGGATCCGGTGACGCCGGTTCGCAAATCCAATGGCACTTATGCCTACTCGCGTTACTCGGACACGGATATTACCAATCCCGTCAACGCGATTGAGCAGACGTATGATCGCTGGCACTCGGACCGGGTGGTGGGCCTGGTTTTTGGAGAATTTAAACTGATGGAAGGTCTGACGTTTCGCTCTTCGTACAGCGTGGATGCTACGTTTGCGAAGCAAGATCTCTTCTTCCCTAAATTTGACCTGAGCAACGACCCTGTTTTAGCCGACGCACCCGCTGGCGAAAAAAGAGCAGTCAACTCGGTCGTAATCAACAACAATACCTGGAAAAACTGGCAGTGGGAAAACGTACTGACCTGGCGTAAAACAATCGCCCAACGCCATGACATTGCACTCACAGCAGGCACCTCGACCATTGAGAATCGCCACGATTACAACGGCGGCGCCAATACCAACCTGCCTTCCAACGATCCCAAAGATGCGTTCATCTCCAACACCATTGATCCAATCGCTTCGCAAAGCGCTTACGGGGGTGCTGCCGAATCGGCCTGGCAATCGTTCTTTGGAAGGGCCAACTATGAATTCGACAACAAATACCTGTTCAGTGCGACCTTTCGTGCGGACGGTTCTTCAAAATTTGGCGCGAACAACCGCTTTGGTTACTTTCCCTCTGTTTCGGCAGGTTGGGTCTTGAGCCGCGAAGATTTCTGGAAAAGCAATCTGGTCAATTTTTTCAAAATTCGCGCTTCCTGGGGACGGAACGGCAACGACCAGATTGGCAACTATGGCTATACTACCATCGTTTATTCCGGCCAAAACTACACTTTCGGCCCTACACAAGTCATTACCAATGGCAGCGTGGCAACTACCTCCGCAAACCCGGATTTGAAGTGGGAAACCATCGAGCAAACGAATTTTGGTGTGGATGCCGAGTTCTGGGACGGTCGCGTATCGTTCACCGGCGACTACTATCTGAAAAGCACACTGGATATGTTGTACCCTGCACCGATTCCATTGACACCGGGCACGGCAGCACCAGTGACCAATGTGGCCAGTGTAAAAAATCGCGGACTGGAATTGTCGGTCAGTTACCGCAACCGTGACCGGGCGTTTAAGTACAGCATGGGCGGCAATATCGCTTTTGTGAATAATGAAGTCACGGGTCTTGGCAGAGGAGGAGAACCAATCTTTGCAGCACGTGTTCAGGCAGGCAATGCCGATGTGACCAAAACGGAGATTGGGCAACCGATTGGCTCCTTTTACGGCTTTGTCACTGACGGTATTTTCCAGAATCAGCAAGAGGTCGAAAGCGCAGCATCTCAAAACGAAAACACGGCCCCTGGCGACATCCGATTTAAAGACCTGAATGGGGATGGGGTCATCAATTCAGAAGACCAGGCTTACATTGGCAATCCTTCGCCCAATATCGCCTATGGTGTGACGATGGATTTTGAGTTCAAAGGTTTCGACCTGGGCATTTTCCTTCAAGGCACTCAAGGCAATGATATTTACAATGCTACCGTGCGGTATGATCTGAACTATGTCAACCGCCCCATTTCGGTACTGAATCGCTGGACTGGCCCAGGCACTTCCAATGTTGAGCCACGGGTTAACCTGTTGGATCCCAATCAAAACGCCCGCGTCAGCGACCGTTTCGTAGAAGATGGCTCTTACTTGCGCTTAAAAAATGTGCAGTTGGGATATGCCCTCCCGACTTCGCTGTTGAAAAAGATAAAATTCGAAAAATTCAGGTTGTATGTTTCTGCTCAAAACCTGTTCACCTTCACGAAGTACACGGGTATGGACCCAGAGATTGGAGCCTACGGTGGTGCGTTGAATGCAGGTGTGGACAGAGGTTTTTACCCACAAGCGCGGGTGCTTTTGGGTGGCGTGAACGTGACGTTTTAATGTACCCCGGAACTCAGTTCCGGGGATATTTGACAATAAACTTTTACTAAACACCCCGGAACAGAGTTCCGGGGTACAGCAACAACATGAAACAGCATAAATTATTCATATTCATCGTCCTGGCGGCCCTGTTCCCCAGTGCTTGCCAAAAGGACTTCCTCGACCGCAAACCATTGGTTGGCTCGACAGAGGAAAACTTTTACCGCACTCCGGCAGATGCCATTGCTGCCGTGAACGCAGCCTACGCAGCCCTTCAATTTGAGGCTACACCCAACGGTGGCGGCGTTCACTTTCGCTGGTTTTGGGGAGATGTCATGTCCGATGATGCCATCAAAGGAGGTTCGGGAGACAACGATGGGAACCAGATTCTCCAACTCGAAACTTTCCGGGGACCCACCAACACGGCCAACTTGGAGACCGAATGGTCAGCCGATTACCAGGGCATTTACAGAGCCAATGTGGTATTAGAACGTGTACCTGGCATTGAAATGGACGCCCCTCTTAAAGCCCGTATTTTAGGGGAAGCCCATTTCATCCGGGCCTGGTTTTACTATAATCTGGTCACCGTTTTTGGTGGTGTGCCCCTGGCCGACCATGTGCTCGCTCCCAGTGAATACAACCTCCCACGCGCCGATGCGTCCGAAGTGTGGGCGCTCATCGAATCGGATTTGAAAACAGCCGCCTCCAGCCTTCCGCTTCGCAACGGGTATGGATTGGATGATTTGGGGCGCGTCACCAAAGGCGCAGCTCAGGCACTTTTGGCTAAAAGTTACCTCTGGCAAAAACGCTGGGCTGAAGCGGAGGCTGTCGCCAATGAAGTCATTTTATCCACTGAATATCAATTGGTTACGGACTATGGTTCCATTTTTACCCAGGCAGGTGAAAACAATGCAGAGTCAGTATTTGAAATCCAGTACATGAATGCTTCGGGTGGAAATTATGATGGAGGCGCCAATGAAGGCACCTTTACCTCCGTGTTCCAACGGGCACGCGGACAGTTTGAGGGCTATGGTTTCAACATTCCAACGGAAGATTTTGTACAGGAGTTTTTTAAAGAAGGTTTTGAAGACCCACGATTGAAAAGCACCGTGTTCCGGGTGGGCGATGCAATGGGCGACCGGGGTATTTTTACGAAAGAAGCTACGGGCGGCTTCCCCCATGATTATTATCCAAAAAAGAGTTTCACCTTTAAAAATGAAGACGCGCCTTTCGGCGATATCAATGTGAATGGCGGCTCGAACGACCGTGTCATCCGTTTTTCGGACGTGCTGTTAATGCACGCGGAAGCGGCAGCTCAGAATGCCAACGAAGGCGGGGCACGCACTTCTCTGAATCGGGTTCGGGCACGCGCACGGGGCAATGCAGTGGGTATTTTGCCGGACATCACGGCTTCAGGCCAGGCATTGTTGGATGCCATCTACCGCGAGCGCCGCATTGAATTGGGGCTGGAAGGTCACCGCTTTTTTGACCTTGTGCGCACAGGCCGCGGGCAGGCAGTACTTGGCCCATTGGGTTACCAGGAAGGAACGCACAATTTGTTCCCGGTGCCCCAATCACAGGTGCAGGCTACGAATGGTGCGATCCGGCAGAATCCGGGGTATAATTGATTTACGATTTGCGATTTGCGATTTACGATTATTTTGATCCGAAGAACGCATGGTTTTACCCTACTTCGGATCAAAATAATCGTAAATCCTAAATCCAAAATCGTAAATTTAAATCATTCACTCACAAATTTAACGCTTCCCGAAACG
>JBBQSW010000099.1:0-10190 GCA_038213575.1 Chitinophagales bacterium
GGTGAATTGGCAATGAAGAGGGTAGTTCGCAGTTTTTATGCGGCTAAAGATGCTTTATTTTCTGTGGATTCTGTTCGCAGGCGTTTTTTCTCGGCGTAGGCCACCGCAGCCTCACGCACCCAAGCACCTTCTTCCCACGCTTTGCGGCGGGTTTCCAAGCGTTCGCGGTTGCAAGGGCCGTTGCCTTTCACTACATTCCAGAACTCGTCCCAGTCAATGGGGCCGAAATCGTAGTGGCCGCGCTCGGCATTCCATTTCAAATCAGCATCGGGATGTTCTAGGCCCAAGACTTTTATCTGTTCCGCTACCATGTCAACAAAACGCTGGCGCAATTCGTCGTTGCTGAAACGCTTGATTTTCCAACGCATACTTTGTTCGCTGTGAGTGGATTCTCCGTCTGAGGGGCCAAACATCATCACAGAGGGCCAGTACCAACGATTGATGGCGTCCTGTGCCATTGCACGCTGCTCCGACGAGCCGTTGGCCAAGGTGAGCAGCACCTCGAAACCTTGCCGTTGGTGGAAACTCTCCTCTTTACACACCCGAACCATTGCACGCGCATAAGGACCGTACGAGCAGCGACAAATAGGTATTTGGTTTAAAATCGCTGCACCGTCCACCAGCCAGCCAATGGCGCCCACATCAGCCCAAGAGCTGGAAGGATAATTGAAAATGGAAGAATATTTTGCTTTGCCTGAGTGGAGTTCTTCATACATTTCGTCGCGGGCCATACCGAGGGTTTCGGCGGCAGCATAGAGGTAGAGGCCGTGCCCCGCTTCGTCCTGTACTTTGGCGAGCAGGATTTGTTTGCGCTTCAAGGAGGGCGCACGGGTGATCCAAACGCCTTCAGGAAGCATCCCAACTATTTCGGAATGAGCATGTTGGCTGATTTGACGAAGCAAAGTTTTGCGGTATGAATCAGGCATCCAATCTTTGGGCTCGATTCGAATGTCTTCGTCAATTTTGGATTGAAAATGCTCTTCGAGTGAGTATTTGAGTGCGGTTTGTTCGCTGATTGCCATACTGTTCTGGATAAGATTTACATGATTTGCAATCCGTTTTCCACGGATAAAATTCGGCAACGGTTAGTTTTTTGGAAAATCAAGCGCAAAGGTAACAGGGGGAACGAGGAATGTTTCGAGTTGCAAAATGATTTTTTGACAACAACGGGACAGCGTTCGTGTTTGTTCAAAAACATTTTTTGGCCGAAGGCCGCGATGGGGCAACCCGCTTCGTTATGATATCACCTGAACGAATCCGTTTAACAGTCAAAAATTAGACCTTTCTAGTCCATTTTCCCAATAAATTCTTACCTTTGCGCCCCTATGAGAAAAATGTCTGGCTGGCCACTTCTATTTGCCCTTATTTTTTTGGCAAGCGCCTGTAAAAGCAGCTTTGAGCGAACCCGCACGAGCGGTAACGCCGAAGTGATACTCACGAAAGCGTTCGATTATTACGAAAAGAAAAATTACCAGCGTGCCCTGACCCTCTTTGAATTGGTAATCAATACCTTACGAGGTGATGCACGGGCTGAAAAAGCCTTTTACGAATACGCCCAATGCCACTATAAAACCAAACAATACCTGCTGGCAGCGTTCTATTTTAAAAATTTCTCAAACACTTTTACGAATTCTCCGCTTAGAGAAGAAGCCGCCTTCATGGCGGCCTATTCCAACTACCAACTTTCGCCTTCGTTCCGTTTGGATCAAAAGGCTTCTGAGTCGGCCATCGAAGAATTTCAGATTTTTGTCAACCTTTTCCCTTCTTCTGAAAAAGTGGCCCAGTGCAACCAATTGATAGACGAACTTCGCCGCAAGCTCGAACAAAAAGCTTTCGCCGAGGGCCAGCTTTATTACGACCTTCGACAGTACCAATCGGCGGTCATTTCCTTCGACAACCTACTCCGCGATTATCCCGAAAGCCCTGATGTGGAACGTGTTCGTTATCTGATTGCCAAAGGCAGCTTCCTTTTGGCTGAAAATTCGATCGTAGAGAGAAAGGAAGAACGATACGGTGAATCTGCCACCCGTTGCAACGATTTTTTAGAGAAATACCCCTCGGGCAAATATTCTAAAGAAATCAAACAAACCCTTAATGACGCAGAACAAGCCCAAAAGTCCGTTAAGAAAAAATTGAAAAATACTTGAATTGGGTTAAAAGTTGAGTGTTTTGGGTATCCCCCTCCACGCTCCACCCACCACCCTCAACCACTATAAAATGAGCGATATCAAAACCAAGGCCCAGGGCCTCGACGCTAATGTACAGCCCCGTGACGTGCTCGAACTGGTGAACAAAACCGGCAATATCTACGAGAGTCTCGTCATCGTCAGTAAGCGTGCCCGCCAGATTTCCAGCGATCTGAAATGGGAAATCCAGCGCAAACTCGAAGAGTTCGCAGTACATACCGACACCATCGAAGAGGTGCAGGAAAACAAGGAGCAGATCGAGATATCCAAGTTCTACGAGCGCCTCCCAAACACTGCCATCATTGCTGCACACGAATTTCTGCAAGATGAAATTCAATGGCGGTATGTGGAAGAAAATGAATAATTGCCTTTCAGTGCAACGGATATGCAAAACGCCCTGAGGATTTTAATCCTCAGGGCGTTTTTTTAGTGCGAAATACGCAAAACTCAACTCCCGATTTCCCGGTAGCGTTGCGTATTCGCCGGATCTATTTTAGACATGATTTGGATGACGCGATCTTTTTGAGCCTTGGGCGCTATTTTCCACATTTCAACCAGCTCGTCTTTTTTGGAGTACGAAAACATCTGGATGATCATAGAGTTGAAGTAGGCTGCGCTCACCTTTTCGATGTCTTCCAGCGCAAGCAAAATGGCTGCTTTGCCTTGATCCGGATTGGTGGTAAACATATCCAAACCTTTACGGTGGTAGGTATAAATCGCATTGCGGAAGGGTCTCATACGCGGATTGAGCAAGTTTTCCATGATCCAATACCGGTTGCGGTTTTTGCCACCGTCACTAGGACGCCAGCCTGGGGAGGAATTGGTGCTGGAGTTCTGGATATTGGTCACGATTTTCTCCGCTGTGAGCAGATGCGCCTCTCCGCCGTATTGAGAGAACGAATCATAATCCATGCTCAAAATTATATACACATAAAAGGCCAGTAGCGATGAAAGGTTTTGATTGTCAGGGTTGTCGGGTAAAAACTCAATCGGCTGGTTTTGCTCGTAGGTGAAAATCACATCTTTATCAAGGTGTGAAAGCAACGGGGTGTCGTAACCACTGCCATACACCGGGCGCGTGGCTTGCACAGCCAATTCTGCTTCAAAAACGTTGCCGTCCAATTCTTTAGAAATCGTGAGGATGAAATTGCACTTGATGCGCTCCTCTTGTTCAAAATTGTCGGTGGTCCACTTGGTGTTGTTCAAAAAATCTTTGAGTGAAACCTCCAATTGGTCAAATACCTTGCGGTCATTGCGCTGGAGTTGCGGGGTACTTACGCGTACGCTGGCGATGAGTTCAGTTTGAGCGTAAAGCGCTGAAGAAAAAATGGAAAGTGCGAAAAAAAAAGCGATTCTCTTAATCATAAAGTTTTGATATTTCTGCTGGAGCGTGGATGGGGTTTGTAAGATTGCAAGACCCTGACGCATTATGCCTGTCTCGGGTTGGCTGCTTTGCAAATTTCTGCGACAATATCGCGTGCCACTTCAGTTTTGCTTTTCAAGGGGAAATCAGTGCGTGATCCGTCGCGCTGTAAAATGGTGATCTTGTTGGTATTGTAACCAAAGCCAGCCCCGCTGTCGCGCATCGAATTGAGCACGATAAAATCGAAATTTTTCTTCTCTAGCTTTTGCAGGGCATTGGAGGTTTCATCATTGGTTTCCAGTGCAAAACCCACCAATGTTTGGTGGGGCATTTTGGTCTTTCCAAGGGTGGCCGCGATGTCTATTGTTTTGACCAATTCGAGCACAAAATCACCTTCCTTCTTTTTTATTTTGGTCTCCGAAAACGCTTTAGGTCGGTAATCTGCGACTGCAGCGGCCAGAACTATAATGTCCATCCTTGAAAAAACGGCTTCACAGGCATCGTACATCTCCTTTGCGGACAGGACGGAAACGATCTTAATGGCTTGGTTGGCGGGTTTCAAATCTGTGGGTCCCAGTACTAAGCTTACTTCGGCGCCTTGCTGGGCCAATGTTTCGGCGAGCGCAATACCCATTTTCCCGGTTGAATGATTCCCTAAAAAACGAACAGGGTCAAGCGGCTCGAAGGTGGGGCCGGCTGTTACCAGGGCTCTTTTGCCTGCCAGGGCTTTTGTTTGGGAAAAATAGGTCTCTAAAAACGCCACAATCTCTTCTGGTTCGGCCATCCGTCCATCGCCTACAAGGCCACTGGCCAACTCGCCGTGACCGACCGGGATAACTTGCACCCCATGTTCCTGCAATCGTCGGATATTGGCTTGAGTAGCTGGGTGGTGCCACATGTCTACGTCCATGGCTGGGGCTACAAATACCTGGCATCGGGCGGAGAGGTACACTGCGCTCAAAATATGGTCGCACAGGCCATTGGCAAGTTTGGCTAGGGTGTTGGCACTGGCTGGGGCAATGAGCATGGCATCCGCCCAAAGTCCGAGTTCAATGTGGTTGTTCCAACTTGATTCAGACACTATTTCTGTTAGAACAGAGCGTTTGGAGAGGGTAGCAAGTGTCAGGGGGGCTATGAATGCCTTGGCCGATTCTGTCATCAACACTTGCACCTCGACGCCCTGCTTCACCAACAAACGGGTCAGAAAAGCAGATTTATATGCTGCAATGGAACCAGAGACGCCAAGAATGATTTTCATAGATGAGATGTTTAGGAGAACAAAGCACACAGATTATAGGACACCGATTTAACCGATACCGCCGAAATTCATTGAATTGTTAGATGTAATTCGGCGGCAACAGTATAAATTGGTGTTCTAAAAACAGTGTGGCCGTCAAACCTTCGGTCCAGCTGCTACGATCTCAACGCTGGCTTGATCCGTGTACTTTTCAAAGTTCTGGACAAACTCTTTTGCCAGCGATTTGGCTTTTGCGTCATATTCCGCTTTGTCAGTCCAAGTGTTTCGTGGGTTTAAAATGTCACTTGGGACACCTGGGCAAGAAGTCGGAATTTCCATACCAAATATCGGGTGTTTTTCAAAGGCTACGTTGTCCAAACCGCCATTGAGTGCAGCCGTGATCATGGCTCGGGTATAGGGAAGTTTGATGCGACTACCTACCCCATAAGGGCCGCCAACCCAGCCTGTGTTGATCAGCCAAACTTTGGCCTTGCTCTTACGGAGTTTTTTGCCCAAAAGGTCTGCGTAACTGGCAGGGTGCAAAGGCAAAAAAGGCGCTCCAAAACAAGCAGAAAAGGTTGATTTTGGCTCTTTTACGCCCACTTCCGTTCCAGCGACGCGAGCCGTATAGCCACTAATGAAATAATACATGGCCTGCTCTGCCGAAAGCTTTGATATGGGTGGAAGTATGCCATAAGCGTCGCAAGTGAGGAAGAAAATATTTTTTGGGTCGCCCGCAGCACGGCTGGGGCTTACGGCATTTTCGATGTGGTGGATGGGGTAGGAAACACGGGTGTTCTCCGTGATGCTTCGGTCTGCGTAGTCAACCGTGCGTGTATTGGGAAAGAATTTGATATTTTCTAAAATTGCACCATGGCGAATGGCGCGGTAGATATCGGGCTCTTTTTCAGCGGTCAGGTCAATGGTTTTGGCGTAGCAGCCACCCTCGAAGTTGAACACCTCGCCAGTGCCCCAAGCATGCTCGTCATCGCCGATGAGCGGACGGTTTGGATCTGCACTCAGGGTAGTTTTTCCGGTGCCGGAAAGGCCAAAGAACAAGGCAATGTCGCCATTGTGGCCCACATTGGCAGAGCAGTGCATGGGCAATGCGTCTTTGGTGCGCGTGGGCAGCACAAAGTTGATGACGGAGAAAATGCCCTTTTTAATTTCGCCCGTATAACCCGTACCGCCGATGAGCAGGCGACGTTTTTTTACATTTACAATGGCAAAATTGTGTTGACGTGTGCCATCCACTGCCGGGTCGGCTTTGAAGCCGGGAACGCAGAGCACTGTCCAACGCGGATCAAAATGTTCTAATTCCTGATGGTCAGGCCGAAGGAACATATTGCTGGCGAATTGATTGCTCCAAGGATACTCTGTCACGATGCGTGCACGGAGCCGGTAATCGGGGTTTGCACTTGCATTGGCTTCCACGTCGCGTACATACACGTCCTTTTTCCGCATATAGCTGCAAACCTTGCGCCACAGCGCATCGAATTTTTTGGATTCGAAGGCCAGGTTCACTTTCCCCCAGTTTACTTTATTGGCCGTTATGCTGTCTTTCACGATAAAGCGGTCTTCAGGAGAACGGCCCGTGAATTCGCCGGTATAGATAACCAAGGCTCCCGAGTCGGCCAATTGGCCCATGCCTTTTGAAATGGTATGCTCCACCAATTCTTCTGGGGAGAGGTTCCAGTAAGCCGTTTTCCAGTTTTTAAGTCCGAGTTCTTGAAGATTGGCGTTGTGGCCTTTGTGTCCTAATTCTTGCATAAATTTACTTTGAAATGGTTAGGCAATCAAAAAAACGCTCAAGCCTAAAGCGTGGCGAGGCTCGGCGGCGGCGCTAAGGTACGGCGGAGCTTGTTTGATTTTAACCCCGACTCTATCATTACTTCTACGGCATTTTTAACACAAGTTTCGTTGCCATTTTCCCAGCACTTTTTGCGCGTACCATATACAAACCTGATGGCCAATGCCTACAGTCAATCCGTATCGTTCCTGCTTCTTTTGATGCAGAAAACCAAGATTTTCCGGAAAGGTCAAATACTTCCACTTTGCCCGATATATTCAGCACAACAGAAAAATCCACAGAAGCAGGATTGGGGTAAACACCGAATTGGAATGCGGAGATTTTAGGCTCAAAGTTGTCCACCATCAGACCAGAACGGGCATCGCAGTCGGTTTTTATGTTGCCTGAAAAGAACCTGTCTTTGGCGGGCAAACTGGCGGTATTGAACGCAGATGGAGGCCCGATGAGGAAATTCGTGCTTGACAAAAATGAGGGCAACTGCTTGAAATAGAGCGAGGTGTCTTCAGGTGCAGGTGTTCCAGAAGGGATGATGGTGCCGTTCTGGCTGTTGCCTTGTTCGAAATGATCGGTGCCACTTACGATATAAAGCCCCTGGAATAAACCGCTTGGCACCATTTCGTTGCCTAAAACATTGAGGGAATATTGGTATTCGGGGGAGGTGGTGATAAGGCCATAACCCGTGGTACGGTTTCGGAACAGGGTGTTGAATGGGCCGTTCTTTCCATGGGATCCATCAGGCCGGATGTTCTCGCAAATATTGCCCTCAAAAAGATTGTGGGAAGGGTAATTGCCGTGCAGCACCATTTCGCCGGCAGCATCATTGGGGAACTCTTCCCAATATGGATCGGTAGAAAAATTATAGCCCAATACATTGCCATTCGCACCGCTTTGGAGGAGCATAGAGTGGCGAAGATGTTGGAAAATGTTGTTTTGGATACGGTTGTCGCTTGACGTGAATTCGAGCGAGAGACCGTATCCTTGGCCGCCGCCGCCATAAGCGAAAGCGTCGCGGACATGGCATCCGTACACTTCGCAATGGGTGCTGCTGCCTAAGGTAAAATGTGCAAAATTACAAACCTCGCTTTCTACGCCTACCAACCAACATCGCCGGGAGTATTCGAAAAGTATATTGGAGCCGAACGGAACATTTGCGTCTAAACGCTTGATTTTCAGACATTCCAGTCCAGCATCCTGCACGGGGTCAATCTTGCGCAGCCTAGGATGGAGCGCCCAATCCATGTCCAATCGGAGCGGGTGGTTCACCTGTATTTTGTCAGGCTTGGTGCTCAGTACATCCAACAGTTGCCCTGCCGAACCAAGTGCCCAGACCGAATAAATGAGGAGGCTGTCGTCGAATTGCAGGCGCACGAAATCACCCGGGTTCAAATCTGTTTCCGCATAGAGCACGGTGTCGCCTCGTATTACACTTTGTGTGAGAAAAATGGCGCTGCTATCGTGTTCGATGGTTCCTCTCGATAGGATGCAGTTTTGCTGTACGCTTCCAAGATCAAAATAAAACTGGGTAAGTATTGCCCCTTCGCCCCTTACAATGAGGCTGTCGCGTAGGCGAATGGGGTTGTGAAATAGGTATTTACCTGCTGGGAAATAAATCACTCCGGGATGAGCTTCCAAGGCTGCAACGGCTTGTTGGAATGGGATTTCGTTGAGGGTAGTACTGTCGCCCAAACCTCCAAAGTCGAGGATGTTGAGCACCGTGTTGTAATCTGGGATTGGTGTTGGTCGGCCTGCCGACGGCCAATCGCTTCTGCGTTCGGCTGGAAGGCTTTGGGCGTTGGAAAGGATAGGGGAGAGCAAAAAAGCGATGGCGAGGAAGTTGGAAAGGCGCATAAACTGGTTGATTTTGCGCGAAAAATAGATGTTTTTTAGTGGTGTGCTTCTAGAAAGTTTAAACTTAGTGGCGGCAAATTTTTGCCAATTGAGACAAGTTTTGATTCTCCAAGTCAAAGGGTTTTGAAATCTTTAACCCTTCATTGCGCAACTCCAAGCGCGATGTCGCGTTTCTGGGACAAATTCTAAAAGCCGAATTCCTACACACCACACACCTATCAAAATGAACAGACTGATTTTTGCTCTCCTTGCCCTGTTTTCGACCCAATGTTTAATGGCGCAAACTACAGCAGCGCCCGAAAAAAATGACCCAGAGGCCAAAAAGGTGCTCGACAAAATCCGCAAGAAGTACGATGCCTACAAAACGGTAGAGGCCGCTTTTTCTCTGACCATTGAGGTGCCGGGCCAGGCTAAAGACGCACAGAAAGGTACCATTTCTCAGGAAGGCAAAAAATTTCGCCTAGATATGAGTGACCAAATCATCGTAAGTGACGGCATCACTACCTGGGTCTACCAGAAAAAAGCCAATGAGCTGCAAATCAACACGGCCGATCCGAATGATGCCAACGCCTTCTTTACGCCCAAAGAACTGTTGGGGCGCTACCAAAAAGGCGATTTCCTTTACACAATTGTGGACAAAACAACCGAGGGCGGCAAGGTGCTCACACAGATCGAATTCAAACCGAAGGATCGCAACTCCGAGTATTCAAAACTTCGCGTGGCCATTGACGAGAAGGCGGGGACGATTCAAAGTGTCAAAGCTTTTGCCAAAGATGGTTCGCGGTATACATTCAATATTACCCGACTTTCTGCCAATAAGGTCATCCCAGCCTCGCATTATATGTTTGACACGAGTCTGTTCAAAGGCGTGCGGGTGGAAGATTTGAGGATGTAAATCTCCATCACTTTCTAATTGCTTCCACCGGATCCATGCGGCTAGCCTGGGAAGCAGGGATTAGGCCAGAGATAACCCCAACTGCTACAGAGGTTAGGATACCCCAGACCGCGTTGCTTACAGAAAGGTGAATGTCGAAGTCAATGGCGACGGAGATGACTGCCGTCACAATCCAGATTAGGAGCAAGCCCAACAACCCGCCGAAAATGCAGAGCACCACGGCTTCAATGAGGATTTCGAGGAGGATGAACCACCGTTTAGCTCCGAGCGCCATTTTAATGCCGATGATGTTGGTCCGTTCGCGTACGGATACAAACATGATGTTCGCGACCGAAAACATCCCCACTAAAAGTGCGAAGCCTCCGATAAAGATCCCCGCTATGTTCATGGTGCCAAACAGCTTGTCAAAAAGACCGCTGATGATGGACAAGGTATTGAGGGCGAAATTGCTTTCCTCTCTAGGCTTGATGCGGCGTTCGCCCCGTAGCACACCGGTAATTTCGTCTTTCAGTTCCTCAACATCTACTCCCGGCTTGGCTTTTACCTGAATGCTCGTTTGTGGCCCGCGCCCACTGCCATTGTTGCGCACTCCAAACCCACGCCTTGCAAGGTTGTAGCTCACCAATACACCATTGTCAAAATTGAAAGGTTTGAGTATTTCTTTCCCCGATTTTTTGGTTACACCAATAATGCGAAGTTTGCGGCCGCCAACATTGACATCCTTGTCCAAGGGGTCAATGCCCGGGCCAAAAAGTCCTTCTGCTATAACGGCGCCCAGAATGCAGACATCGGCACCGCTTTGGTATTCATTTGGAGAAAAATAACGGCCTTCGCCGTCAAACTCGATGTGG
>JBBQSW010000100.1:0-10126 GCA_038213575.1 Chitinophagales bacterium
CAAAACATACTGGTAGAAAGGCGATTCTTCTCAGGTACATTCGTCAGATGGAATCCAACATTCCAAGTCGAGGCCCCTGATAATCTATAATTAATGTCGCCCAGCAAATCTCCCTCAGAATCCGAAAGCGGGTCGAGATAAACATTGATCCCAGCGGTTTCCAAACCGGGAAACAACTCCAGTGTGGGTTGTGCCACAAGGATCTGGCTTGCAAACAAGAGCAAGAGGCCGATTACTTTTCTCATAATGAATCTTATTGTTCCAGAAACGGTTATCGCTCAAGCACCGATTGAAACACCTCCTTCCAGTCCTCCCAAAAAGGTGAATTCCAGGAAGAATTGTGCCAAAGTAAGGTAAAATCTCCGCCATGTTTTTCCACTTCATTGCGGAGATGGCGAAGATTGTCATAAGCTTGATCTGGAGTATAATGGCGATATTGAGCTAGGGTTACATCCATTGCGATCAGCGGTTTCTCCCGCAAGTTCAACATTTTTCGCTGTAATGTGTCGAAGACCGGGAAATCATGGCAAATACCGCAGCGGAAGCCCTCTGCCTCGGGATATCCCAAGGTACTGTCTTCTTGTAATCCCGCAGATCCCCACATTTGCCAGGTTTTCGGAGCTTCAAAACGCAGATAGTGTTGACGGCCAGCGGTGATTTCAAGGGGGGAAATTTCGCGAAGCGAAGCAAGTTCCAGACTGAAAATTTCTTGATTGTCAAAAGCCTCATAGCTTGGGTGAAAGCCGATTTTATGACCTCGTTCGGCGATTCTTTCCATCAAATTTTTCACAAACGGATGCCCATGCGGATACCAGCAATCGCTCGAACGCGGCCTTTCTCCCATAAAATTGAACTGGGCCACGAGGTTGTTTTTTTCAAAAAAGTCAAACCATTCGTCGAAGACATCGTAGGGGTCTTTTTTTTTGAAAATATGATTTTTAAGCCAATAACGGGCTTCATTTAGGTCGCCGCGCTTGAAAATCGCGCCTGCCAGCGTTTTTCCACGCTCCGCTGCTGACCACCAGAGCCTGGGGTGATCCACGTCGCAACTCAGAGAGATTTGGAACTTTCGCTGCTTTCGATGACCATGCAAGCCCAGTCGCACAAGTGATTCCCAGAGCCAATCAGCCCATTCGTTTACGACTGGGCGCTGGAGGAAACCTTGTTGCCAGGCGATGGATTGTTTGGCAGGAAAACGGCCGTGAGCGTCATGAATTTGCGGAGCGGTTTCTTCCCATCGGGAGAGCATGAAAAAGGAAGCCGCAAAAAGGTCGGGGAGTGGTGGATGGAGCGTTTTGCAGATTTGGGCATTTGGGAGCCCGCTTTCCGTAAGTTTTATCCCAAAAGAAACAGGATCAGAAAATTCCAAGTTAGAAAACCAATCTTCGATTTTTAATTCAGCGCCGTTGGGCAAACGAATAGCATGATTGCTGCCATCCAAAAATTCAACACAATAGTCCAAGCCCAGCATCTCACGGAGTAAGACGTGGAAGGCGTATTCTTTTTCGGGTTGGAAATGTGGAGCAGTAGTAACAGTCAGCAAAATAACGTGGGTCAAAAAAGGATTTTACATAGGAACTTTTGAATAATAACGTGTTCCTTAAAACTGTTGCAAAATTTTCTCCGCAACCGTCTCCCCAACCGCCAAAGATGCTGTAGCTGCTGGGCTGGGCGCATTGCAAACATTGAGAATGCGTGGACGCTGGAGGATGAGAAAATCGTCGAGCAGGTTGCCATTACGGTCACAAGCCATGGCGCGAACTCCAGTGCGTCCGGGGATTATGTCCTTGGCCTGAATGGCTGGCACGAGGCGTTGGAGTGCCTTCACAAAATGGGCTTTGGAGTAACTGCGCTGCATTTCGGCCCAACCTTCCCGCCAAAATTTTCGGGCAATTTTCTGGAATCCAGGAAACAACAGCGTCTCGCTCAACTCCCTGACATTCAGTTCCCAGCGAGAATATCCTTCACGCCTAAATGCCAACACAGCATTCGGGCCAGCCTCTATACCGCCATGAATCATTCGTGTAAAATGGACCCCCAAGAATGGGAAATTCGGATTTGGGACGGGGTAAATCAGGTTGCGTACGAGGTGTTCTGACTCGGGTTTGAGTTCGTAATATTCTCCTCGAAAAGGGATAATTTGCACCTTTAACTTCTCCTTTGTGAGGCTGGCAACATGATCTGAATAGAGGCCGGAGCAATTGACAAAAAAGGAAGTTTCCCAATGTTTTTCATGCGGGTCGGAAACATCACTTTCGGTATGAATGACGATTCCAGCATGCCTTTCATTCACCGCGACAACCTTTTGATTTACATGAATTTCCCCGCCACTTGCCTGAAAAATCTCGGCATACTTATGGGCTACGGTTCCATAGTCTACTATTCCTGCCTGTGGCACCCACACTGCTTCTACGGCACGAACATTGGGCTCTATTTCACGCGCTTCCGCGGCACTGATTTTTTTTATTCCTTCTAGGCCGTTTTCAACCCCACGCTGATATATTTTATCCAATGGGCCACGTTCCTTTTCCTCTGAAGCGACAATAATTTTGCCGCAAACATCATGTGGGATGCCATTTTCCCTGCAAAATTGGAGGAGCAAATCATAGCCTCGCTTGCAATTGCTGGCGCGGAGGCTTCCGGGACGGTAATAAATCCCTGAATGGATTACACCACTGTTGCGACTACTCTGGTGAGCAGCCACTCGGTTCTCTTTCTCAAGTACCGCTATTCGAAAATCGGGGCGCTGTCGCTGCAATTGCAGGGCTGTGGCGAGGCCGACTATTCCGCCGCCAGCTATGATTACGTCGTAACGCATGGGCGAAGATAGTTTGAATTGTTTGATGGATAGGCCGCATTCTACCGTTTTACACTTTCCGACTACTGGCCAGTAGTTAGGGTTTTGAATTTTGCTGTTTTACCTCAACATTATGTTAACCTCTGCCCTTTTGGCGGAAGGCTGTCTACTTTTGCAGGTCTTTTTTTGAAAAATTTACTCTAATCCATTCAAAGTCAATATCTTGAAATGAAACAGATACTACTTCCATCCTTACTTCTTTGCCTATTAAGCCAGATCATGCTGGCGCAAACGGCGGGAAAAAATTATGAATTTCGCAATGGTCAATGGTACGACGGCAAAGGTTTTGGAACCGCTACCTGGTATACTTCCAACGGCCTCCTGAGCAAAAAAGCACCTGCTAAAATTGATTCAGTGATTGATCTTGAGGGTCGCTGGGTAGTGCCTCCGATGGGCGATGCTCACTGTTCCAGCATAACGGAAAACCCTTCAGCGTCCAACACCTTGAACCTTTATATGGGTGAGGGCGTATTTTACCTTCAAATGCTTGGCAACACGCAAGAAGGTCGCGCAGCCACCTTTCCCTTGATGAACAAGTCTACTGCACCCGACGCAGTTTTTGCCAATGGGGCGATAACCGCTACCCTTGGTCACCCATTTTTGGAGTATGAGGGCCCGGCAAACAAAATCAAAAACCCTGACCAATGGGGCGAGCGCTACGCCGAATTAAAAACCAGCCATAAAATGCTCGGAAATGGTTATTGGTTTATTGACAACAAAGTGGCACTCGACGCTAACTGGGATAAAATAAAAATGCAAAACCCGGGCGTAATTTCGATTTACTTGCTGGATGTTCAAAACAACGGCGGCAAGGAAGGCAAGGGCCTTTCTGCTGAAGTGGCAAAGCTGGTCATTAAAAAAGCCCATAAATCTGGGCTACGGGTATTCGCGCATGTAGAAACAGTTTCAGACCTAAGTATAGGCATTAAACTCGGTGTGGACGGATTTGCCAACCTCCCAGGCCACGACTGGGACGGAGCAGGCGACGCTGAAAAATTTGCGATCCCGGACGCAGAACTCAAAGCACTTGCCAAGAAAAAGATACCCTTGGTGCTTTTGCTTTCACACGGGCAAGCTGCCGCCAACCGTGCTGCTGTGCAGAAATTCCATAAAAAAACACTGAAGCGCCTACTAGACGCTAACGTGATCGTAGCGATGGGCTCCGACGACTCTCAGCGCACCCTTCGTATGGAACTGAACTATTGGTTTGGAATGGGCGACTTGGACGATGCTCGTACGCTCAAAGTGCTGTGTGAAAACACCCCGCGCGCCATTTTTCCAAAACGAAAGATCGGCAAACTTGAAAACGGCTATGAAGCCAGTTTCCTCGTGCTGAGTGATAACCCGTTATCCAATGTATTGAAGACAAGGGTTCAAGCATTTAAAGTGAAGAATGGCGTTTTGTTGAAATAAATTTTTTAGTGACATTAATTTCGCCCTTCCATAATTTACACCATCAACATAAACATGAAAAAGACGATTCTGCTCTTTTCCCTTGTCGCGCTAGTGTCCAGCACGACGGTTGCCCAGAACATCCAGTTTACAGAGTATGACTTGCCCAACGGCCTCAAAGTAATGCTCCATGAAGACCATTCTACCCCAATCGTGGCCGTTTCGGTCATGTACCATGTGGGGTCCAAGAACGAAAAGCCCAATCGCTCGGGCTTCGCTCACTTCTTTGAGCACCTGCTGTTTGAAGGCTCAGAAAACATTAAGCGTGGTGAATTTGATGATTATATCAACAATGCCGGAGGCATGAACAATGCCAATACCACCTACGATCGCACGTATTATTATGAGGTGCTGCCGAGCAACCAACTCGCCCTTGGCTTATGGCTCGAAAGCGAGCGTATGCTCCACGCTAAAGTGGATCAGGTAGGTGTAGAAACCCAACGCCAAGTGGTGAAAGAGGAGCGCCGGCAACGTATTGACAACCAACCTTATGGCAAACTTTTGGAGGAAACCCTCAAACGCCTCTATAATGTTCACCCGTACAAGAGCTCGGTTATCGGCTCAATGGAAGATCTAGACGCAGCACAAGAGATTGACTACAAGACTTTTTACAAGGATTTTTACCGCCCCGACAATGCTATCCTTAGTATTGCAGGCGATATTAATATTGATCAGACGAAGAAGTTGGTTGATATTTATTTTAAAGACATCCCCCGTGGGAAGGGCGAAATTCAGCGCAAGTTTCCACAAGAACCCGCCATCACGCAGATTAGCCGCGACACTGTGTACGACAATGTGCAACTGCCTGCAGTCATATTTGCCAATCACATCCCTGCGCAAGGCACCCCAGATTTTTATGCCGTGAAGATGCTCGGTATGATCCTCAGCCAAGGCGAGAGCAGCCGTATGCAGAAAGTCCTTGTGGATGAACAGCAGAAGGCGGTATTCGCTGGCTCTTTTCCACTCGGATTGGAAGACCCTGGGGCAAACATCAGTTTCGGTATTGCCAATCTAGGTGTGGAAGTAGCTGAACTAGAAAAAAGTATGGATGCAGTCATCACCGAGTTACAAACCAACCTGATTTTAGAAACAGAGTTCCAAAAACTTCAAAATCAAGTTGAAAATGATTTTGTAAGCGCTAACAACAATATGGCCGGGATCGCCCAAAGCCTAGCTCAGTATGAAATGTATTACGGTGATGCAACGCTCATCAACACAGAACTCGAACGCTACCGAAAAGTGACCCGCGAAGAAATCCGTGCTGTTGCCATCAAGTATTTCAACAAAAATAGCCGCGTAGTGCTGCATTGGCTTCCACAACCCGCAAAACCTTGATGGTGATTGGTTTGTTGGTGATTGGTTTACTAGTAGGTTGATATAGCGCTACTTCCAGATCACCAATAAAACAATCACAGTATACCAATCACTAACAATTGATTTCAATGAAAAAAATATTCTTCACAATCATAAGCTTGGCGCTGTTATTGGCTGCGTGTTCACCTAAAACAGCCAATAAAACAAGCGGCTCAAATCCGGCTTCTCCTTCGACACCTGTAATCGTAGCAGGCAAAGCCCCCCAAATTCCGCTACCCGTTGGTGATCCGCGCAAACAAGCCCCAGCCCCAGGCACTGCCCCAAAGGTCCAAATTGGAAACGCTGAAATTTTCAAACTTGACAATGGACTGACGGTCATCGTAGTTGAAAACCACAAATTGCCCAAGGTATCTTATCGTGTGTTCGTAGACTATGACCCCGTGTTGGAATGGTTCTCGGCAGGCTATCTTGACATGACAGGAGAGCTCCTTTCTAAAGGGACCACGACCCGCAGCAAAGCACAAATTGACGAACAAGTTGACTTTTTGGGTGCAAAGCTCTTTTCAGATGCAAATGGCGTCAACGGCAGTTGTCTGAGCAAGCACAGTGACAAATTGTTAACCATCATGGCCGACGTGCTGCTCAATCCTACTTTTCCACAGGAAGAACTCGACAAATCAAAAAAACGAGCTGAGAGTGGCCTTGCCTCCCAAAAGGACGATGCCAATGCCATTGCAGGCAGTGTAGCCGCCATCTTGCGCTACGGCAAAGACCATCCTTATGGCGAAATCATGACGGAAGCCACGCTCGCGAAAATCAATCTGGAGCAAATCAAAAACCATTACAATACTTATTTCAAGCCAAACATTGCATATCTCGTAGTGACGGGAGATGTGACCAAAGCACAGGTTGAAAAACAAGCCAAGCAATATTTTGGCACTTGGGCCAAAGGAAACGTCCCCACCCATCAATACGACATCCCTCGCGCACCCGAGAAAACGCAGGTAGATTTTGTACATAAACCACGCGCGGTACAATCTGTCATCAACATCACTTATCCTGTTGATTTACAACCCGGAACCCCCGATGTGATTCGTTCCCGTGTGGCAAACACCTTGCTTGGAGGGTATTTCAACAGCCGCCTCAATAGCAATCTTCGTGAAAAGCATGGTTGGACTTACGGCTCGGGCAGTTCACTGAATCCAGACAAGTTGGTCGGTTCGTTTTCTGCCTCTGCCAGTGTCCGCAATGCGGTGACGGACAGCAGCATCATTGAAGCTTTGAAAGAAATGCGCCGTTTGGGCGATGAAAAAGTTAGCAACGAAGAATTACAAGTGGTCAAAAACGTCATGGCGGGCAATTTTTCAAGAAGTCTGGAAGAGCCCGGCACAGTAGCCACGTTTGCCTTAAATACGGCCCGCTATAAACTCCCAGCCGATTATTATGAGAATTACCTTGAAGTGCTGCAAAACGTTAGCGCAGAAGAGGTACAGGCTATGGTTAAAAAATATATGCACCCCGATCGCGCACACATTTTGGTGGTGGGCAACAAAGATGATGTTGCAGAACGTATAAAGCAGTTTTCTGCTGATGGGAAGATCAATTTCTATGATGCTTTCGGCAACCCAGTGAAAGCAGCCGAAACCATGCTCCCCACTGGGCTCACTGCGGAGCAAGTGGTGGAAGATTATCTGAACGCGATTGGCGGACGCGCAAAAATCAACGAAGTAAAGGATATGCAATCTACTTCAACGATGCAGTTGCAGGGCATGTCCTTTGGAATGAAGACCTTTCAAAAAGGACGAAACAAATACGCCGTAGAAACGACTATGAATGGTCAGCCGATGAACAAACAATTTTATGATGGCACGCAAGGTTTACAATCTGCCATGGGTCAAACAGAGACCTTGGAAGGCGAGCCATTGAATGACCTGAAGGAACAAGCACTTTTTTGTAAAGAAGCAACTTACAAAACGGGCGGCTACAAGTTCGAGCTTAAAGGCATGGAGGCCATAAATGGCAACAATGCATACATAGTGGATGTAATACGACCGGACGGAAAAAAGGTAACCGAATATTATGACACGAAAACCAGCTTGAAAGTGCGCGAAGTAAGCACGGGAAAAGGGATGGATGGTGCTCCAAGCGTTCAGACGGTTGACATATCGGATTACAAAACGGTGGGCGGCGTGAAATTGCCCCACGGAATGACTGTCAGCGGCGCATTCCCTGTTCCTTTCAAGGTCTCAGTAACCGAAATAAAATTGAATGCGGGAGTAGACGACTCCGTTTTCAAGATGTAATTCATTTCGTAGAGAAAATTACCTTTGCGCACCTTGTCAATCTCGGCAGGGTGCGCTTTTTCTAATTAAGGCACTTATTTAGACATCAATCATTGATCGCGAAGGCGCTATTCGTTTCGCGTGACAAATCAACAACAAGAGATGTACCACACACTATTACAAGCTCCGGCAACGGGCAGCGGATGGCTCGGGATGGTTTTTCCCTTCCTCATTATCATCGTTTTTTACTTCTTTCTCATCCGCCCACAAATCAAGCGGCAGAAAGACCAGCAAAAATTTGTCGAAAGCCTCAAAGAAGGCATGGAAGTCGTCACCAATTCAGGTATCATTGGGCGCATCACTAAAATGGATGGCCCCGTTATCCGATTGATGGTGGACGAAAAAACATTTATACGCGTCGTCAAGTCGTCTATTCAGGGCGAGTATAAAGGATAAAACTGTTGACTGTTGACTATTGAACGTTGAAAACGACGGAAAATCCTGTTCATACGAACCAACGGTCAATAGTCAACGGTCAAAAAGCATTCAAAACCAACCGATTATGATCCGAAAATATCTTCCAAAAGCAGCGTTTCTGCTTTTCCTCCTGCTTGGCGCATGCACGCGCAACACAACCCTGCGCGTATTGCAGCCCGCGCAAATGACCCTGCCTGAACACATCACCACCGTCGCGATCGTGGACCGCAGCAAACCCTCCAACGGCTGGGCCAACTTCCTTGAAGGCCTGTTCACTGGCGAAGAAATCGGCCAAGACAGGCGAAGCCGTCAAACAGCCGTTGATGGGCTGACCAATGCGCTAACACGCACCCCGCGTTTTCAGGTAAAAACGACCGGCATCGAAATGGCTGGCAGCAAAGCTGGTGGCCGGATGCCACCCGCGCTCGATTGGAGCGAAGTAGACAAAATCTGTCGCGACTACAATACCAATGCCTTGGTGACCATCGAATCATTTGATTCCGACAATTCGCGCAGTGCCCGTCCTTATTCAGAGACTAGAAAGGACAAAACAGGCAAAAAATACACCGTCACCAGCTACCAATCACAGCAACGTACGGGGGTCAGAATCGGCTGGCGCTTGTACGACCC
This sequence comes from Chitinophagales bacterium, assembly GCA_038213575.1. GTDB lineage: Bacteria > Bacteroidota > Bacteroidia > Chitinophagales > Saprospiraceae > M3007. Next base: position 9,013 of record JBBQSW010000100.1, read on the forward strand.
CAAGACAAAAATAATCTTGGACGAGTACGTTACGGAAGATTACCTCGAACGCAACGGCAGCGGCACGACTGAACGTGCCGCAATCAGCAACCTTCCGTCCCAGTTGGACGTGACCCGCGACGTTGCTTACAATGTTGGAATCGAATACGGCGCGCGCATTGCACCCATTTATGTCAATATTAGCCGCGCTTACTATCATAAGGCCAAAGGGTTCAAGGACCACATGAAAAAAGCCGCACGGCATTTGGAGGATAGAAACATTGAACAAGCCACGATTTTGTGGAAGCGGGTAATTGCTACTGCGGGTGACAACCGCAAGGCCGCTGGGCGCGCCGCTTACAACATGGCCGTGGCTTCAGAAGTTAGTGGCAACTTAACCCTCGCGCTGGAGTGGGCGCAAAAATCTTACAATGACTATGGTAACAAAAAGGCTCGAGAGTACATTAACATAATCAAAGCCCGGCAAAATGACGTACGCAAAGTAGATGCGCAGATGCCGGGAAAAAAAGTCTAAACCATGTTACCCAAATACTTCCTCACCTTTGTTTGCCTGATTCTATGGCTGCTCACATTTAGTGTGGGAGCCTTTGTAGATACCAATCCGATCCGCGCAAATCTTGCGAAACAGTTCGAGATAAGTGATTTTCTGCTCATTGTGGTCGCGTGGATTCCTACCAACTTGGCCATACTATCCATTTTGGCGGGCTTGAGCGGTTCGCTTTGCCGCTCGCTTCTGCGAACTCTTGAAGTCGGATTGGACCAAATTCGCACGGAAAAGGAAGGCTCTCGCATTTTGGGCGGCGCCGTAGCAGGTTTGCTTTTCTACCTCTCGCTCATGGCAGGAGCCTTCTTGCTCATGAGTCACCCTTTTGAGACTACTACAAAAGAGCAGTATTTCCGCGTAGCAGGCGCGGTATCGTTTCTGTGTTTTTTGGCAGGATTCCGGCCTGATTTGTTGAGAAGGGTGCTGGAGAAATTGCCGGGTTTTTGAGGAACTTCAAGACAAGTACTTCCCCACGATGGGCATCCTCCTACCCATCCCAAATGCCTTGGTGCTAACCCGAATCACGGGCGCAGCCTGTTCCCGCTTGAATTCGTTGATATTTACCATACG
>JBBQSW010000101.1:0-10113 GCA_038213575.1 Chitinophagales bacterium
ACAAAATAAGTGACAAATGAACAAAATTGTAAGTTTAGATCAGCTTGATTTGACAAACGGGTTGTATAGTTATGCTGATTACCTAACCTGGAAATTTGAACAAACGGTAGAACTCATCAAAGGCAAAATTTTGCCGATGGCTGCTCCTAGCCGTAAGCATCAGGATATTTCACGAGAATTGAATGGTAAATTCTATGAACATTTTAAAAAGCACGTTTGTAGATTTTACGCCGCTCCTTTCGATGTCCGATTGTACGACAAACGCAAATCGGCTCAAGCGAACAAAGACGTTTTCAGTGTAGTCCAACCAGATATTTGCATCATCTGTGATTTACAAAAACTGGACGACAAGGGATGTTTGGGTGCGCCAGATTTAGTGGTCGAGATTCTTTCGCCCGGCAATTCCGCCAAAGAAATGAAGACCAAAAAACTCTTGTACGAGGAAAATGAAATCCGCGAATACTGGATTTTTGACCCCGAACACGAAACTGCCTTTCAATTTCACCTCACGGAAGCAGGCGTTTACAGCCCCGCTACCATTTATGTCAATGATGACATTTTTGACTGCTTCATTTTCCCCGATTTGAAAATCAACATGAAGGAGATTTTCAGGTTTGAGGACGAATAATAGTTTAAGAAAATTGGAGAGGTTTTATCCGTGTCTCATCCGTGTAATCCGTGTTCCATTCACCCACGAACTGGACACGGATTTTTTATTTCATCGAATTTCCCCACCCTACCAGCATGACCGACAACAAAATCACGCCAACACCTGCCAAAATGGTGGCAAATGTGCGGCGGCTCACGCCTTTCCATTCTTTCAAAAACAGGCCCCAGGCACTCGACACGAGGATGATAAAGGCCATGTGTAGTATCCAGGACGAAGCACCGTTGCCCATTTTTGATTCACCCATACCGTAGAAGAAAAATTGCATGAACCAGGTGGTGCCCGCGAGCGCTGCCCAGCCGTAATTATTGAGCAGTGCGGACTTGCGATTTCCGTAATCACCGAAACTTTTGTTCCTGAAATTCAACAACATACACCAAACAAGGTTGGTCGTCAGACCGCCCCAGAGCAGTACCACAAAAATCACGTTGTTCTGAAAAAGCGGATTGGCGCCGTGTTCGATGGCCACTGGCGCCATGCTTTTCCCGGCTTCAATCCCAAAGTTGAAGCAAGCGGAGAGTATGCCCGAAACCGTTGCAACCAGTAGCCCTTTTGTCAAATTGAACTCCGCTACGCCTTCTTTTTTGGTCGCATCGTCGAGTTCTTTTTCCTTCAACATACCCGCCCTGCCGCAAATGGCAATACCCGCCAAACAAACTGCCACCCCAAACAAAATCATTTGCCCACCCCCGTTGTTGATCATCTCTTCAATGCCGACTTTCCCTGCCACCGGGCTAATGGCGTAGTAAATGGAAGGCACCAGAGCTCCAAACGCTGAACAATAACCCAGGGCAACACTCATGCCCAGACTCATGCCCAAATAGCGCATCGCCAGTCCAAAGGTGAGCCCGCCGATGCCCCAGAGTAGTCCAAAAAAATAGGTCCAAAACAAGGTGCCTCCATCGGTGCTGCGGATGATGCCCATAAAATCAGGAACGGTCAGTGAAGCAGCGATGAAGGGCACAATGAGCCACGAAAACACTCCCCCCACGATCCAGGCGCTTTCCCAGGACCAGCCCTGGACTTTGCGGAATGGAACGTAAAAACTGCCGGAGGCAAAGCCGCCGATGAAGTGAAAAATGATGCCGATAAGTATCTGCATAAGTTGATTTTTTATCCGTGTCCCATCCGTGTGCGAATGGATCACGGATGACGCGGATGAGACACGGATTTTTTAGTTTTTGACGCTAAAAGAGTATTTACCAGAACCAGTTTTCAATACGACGTAACCGTTTTCAATTCCTGTGATTTTGATTTCTGGCAAACTTGGCAATGGTTTCCCGCCTTCTGTGATGGAGGAAACATCCGATGTTGGGACAAGTATGGTTGCCGTGGTATTTGCCGGGATTTCAATTTCCATCGTCAAGGTGTTCTCTTCACGTTGCCAACGGCTGGCGGCTGGCCCGTACAGGGTTTGCAACGTTGCCGAAGCCTGGGTGAACCCTCCACCCAGGTGTGGCTTGATAAGCAAGGATTTATAGCCTGGCTCGTCCGCATCAAGCCCCGCCATCACCCGGTACATCCAGTCGCCAATAGCACCATAAGCGTAGTGGTTGAAGGAGTTCATGGTGACTGCCTGGAAACTGCTATCGGGCCGGATACCGTCCCAACGCTCCCAGATGGTGGTGGCGCCCATGGTGACGGGATAGAGCCAGGATGGATAAGTTTTTTGATTCAACAAGGTGTAAGCCAAGTCATTATACCCAAATCTTGTGAGCACATGACAGAGATAGGGTGTTCCAAGAAAGCCTGTAGTGAGGTGATCCTTATAATTTTTAATGTTGTCTGCCAGTTTTTTAGCTGCCTGCTCGCGCTGATTTTCAGGCAACATGTCAAATTGCAAAGCCAGCACATACGCCGTTTGTGTGGGCGACAATGGCCGTCCATTGGGCGTGACGTATTCGTTCAAATAAGCCGTTTTGACTTTTTTCAACAGATCGGAATAGGCCGCCACTTCGTCTTTTTTGCCTAAAACCTGCGCTGCGTTGATCAATAATTGAGTTGAATGGGCATAAAAACATTGCGCTATCAGATACTTATCGGTAATTGCCGAGCGACCATCATTGTCGTCTGCTTTACTGTAAAACAGCCAGTCACCAAAGTGCTCCCCGGTGTTCCAAAGGTCATTTTTGCTTTCCTTCCGCATGTATTCGACCCAGGCTTTCATGCTTGGGAACTGGTCTTCAAGGATTCGCCGGTCGCCGTACGCAAGCCACATATTCCAGGGAATAATCGTAGCCGCATCCGCCCAGCCAGCGGAGGCGCCATTCCTTGGGCGTAGCACATTGGGAATCACCCAGGGCACCATGCCATCAGGTTGCTGGTCGGCGGCAAGGTCTTTCAGCCACTTGGCGAAGAAGTTGTGCGTGTCAAAGTTGAACGTTGCAGTACGGCTAAAAGCCTGAGCATCCCCCGTCCAGCCGAGGCGCTCATCTCGCTGCGGGCAGTCGGTGGGAACGTCCAGAAAATTGCCGCGTTGGCCCCATTGAATGTTGTGCTGCAATTGGTTGATGAGCGGATCCGAGCTTGTAAAGCTGCCTGCCGGACGCATGTCGGAATATAGCGCTACTGCGGAGATATTTTCAGGCTTTAACTCACCCGGATAGCCGTCAATTTTGGCGTACCTGAAACCATGAAAAGTAAAATGTGGCTCAAAATGCTCCTCACCCTTGCCCTTCAAAATCCAGGTATCCGTACAGCGGGCAGCGCGCAAGTTGTCCGTGTAAAAATTGCCCTTCTTATCCAAAACTTCGGCAAATTGCAGTACAATACGGTCGCCACCCTTGCCGCGTGCTGTCATCTCGACCCAGCCAACTAGGTTTTGTCCAAAGTCAGCCACCAGTTCACCATTGGGCGTACGGAAAATTTTGACTGGCTTGAAAGTCTCGTGCTTCCGAATGGGTTCGTTATAGGTTCCGATGAGGTTTTCGTTTGAAAAATCTTTTACGGCGGCAATGCTCCATTTTGAGTCGTTAAAATCTGGCGACGACCAGCCAAGTTGCTCTAAACGAGCATCATACGTCTCACCATGATAAATTTCTGAATTACGAACGGGGCCATCCGTAGTGTATTTCCAGCTGCCATCCGAACCAATGGTTTGGCTGCTACCGTCGGCATATTCGACTTCCAACTGAAAGAGCAGCGAGATATCCTTGCCATAAAATCCATTGACATGCGCCCAGCCGATATTGCCCCGCCACCAACCATTGCCAAGCGTGACACCGACGGCGTTGAGGCCGCTTTTCAGCAGATTGGTCACGTCGTAAGCCTGATATTGAAGGCGTTTTTGATACACCGTCCAGCCTGGAGTGAGGTAATCTTGCCCAACTCGTTGACCGTTTATTTGGGCCTCGTACAGCCCGTGGGCGGTGATATAAGCTGTCGCGGAAACGATTTTTTTCTTCGTCGCAAATTCCTTGCGAAACATTGGGCTGGGCTGGGTGGGGTCCTCCGGCACAGCGAGCGAAATCCATTTTGCCTTCCAATCGGAGGGCTTCAAAAGCCCCATTTGCCAGAATGCCGGTTCGCTCCAATTGGAGACATTTCCAGCATTGTCCCAAACCCGCACTTGCCACCAGTATTTTTTGCCCGATACCAAGGTCGGGCCATTGTACGGAACCCAAACGGAAGCGTCGGACTGGATCTTACCCGAATTCCAGAGCAGTTTTTTCCCAGCCGAGAGCTCGGTCGAATTCGCCGCGACGCGAATTTCATAATCTGTTTGCAGCACATTGCGGCGTTCGGCGACGAGTTGCCAGCCAAAGCGTGGTTGAAGCACATCGAGACCCATTGGATTGACCAAGTTCTCCAGGCGTGGATTTTGGACGCTCACTTGTGCCGTAGATGTAAACCAGCAGAGGAGCAGCGAAAGGGAAACAAGTCCGCAGAAGCCCGGGCGGGGCTGGAGATTTTTTTTCATGCTCGATTAATTTGTGGGCGCAAGTTTAACACACTTCACAAATCATTCTTGCTAAGTACCGATGAAATGAGCCCTAAAAAGAAAATGGCCCCGGTGCTCGTTTGCACCGGGACCGGTTTCCCTTGTATAATCTCATGAAAATCTGCGAATCTGTGATCAACCTTCCTCCGTACTTCGCTGCGCTGTTCTCTCTGATTGATGATACAAAGGTGCGGGCATTTTGGACAGCCCGCTAGGACAGCAAACAGGGGTTGGTCGCCCGGTAAATTCAAGGCGTTTTTCAGGTTAATTTATTGTAACGTATTGATTGTGTGCAATTTACAATGCTAATTTATGAACGTTTCCACCCTTGCGCATCTCTGGAAACGTAAGTTTTGGATACTTACGGCGTAAAAAAACATTTCCAGTCACATATCAACGCCATTTGGGCAGGCCTACAGAACCGCGTAGCGGTGCCATTTTGGTAGCCCGCAAGGGCGTTTGGGGGAGAGGAATAAAAACCGCGTAGCGGTGCCATTTTGGTAGCCCGCAAGGGCGTTTGGGGGGAGAGGAATAAAAACCGCGTAGCGGTGCCATTATAATAGGCACAAAAAAAACGCGGCGCTCGTTTGCGCCGCGTTCGGATTTCCCGTATATAATCTCATGAAAAGTTTCAGTTCCAGTTGTCAATATTTGGCTCGCTGTTTCTCTGTCGCTGTGTCGTTATTGCTTATTGACAGTACAAAAGTGCGGCACACCATGCCGCTTCACAAAGACATATTTTTAGGTTTGTTGAAAGGTTTTTCAGAGGATTTTTTTTCAAAAAGCGAATTATCATATCCATAGCCCCAAAAAAACCTTGATAATCCGATCAAAAACCTCTCATTTGTTGAAAATTATCTTTGAAATAAGTCTCTTTTTTTCTTGGAAAAGAATTTTTTTTTCGATAATCTTCTGAAAAACATCTTCTGAACCTGTGCGCTTTGAAGCAAAACAGGTTTAAGGTCAAAAGGGTTTATTGAAGATGGAAGAAAATTTGCCAAAAAATCATTTGCACAACAAACCAAGGAAGCCGGTCTAGAATCTAGCCAATTCTTAATGTTATTGCGCCATTTCTTTGGGTTGTGCTTTTTTCCCAAAAAAAGCAGCGTACCTTTGAAGCCCACATTTAATCTCTATCTGATTAAACAAGCGGTTTTACCTGCCTATCTCTAACAACCTGTTTCTCAACATCTAACGTCCGATGAAAAGAATGTTACTTGCTACTGCCCTCTCCACACTCTACACTTTGGCTACGGCCCAAATCACCGTTACCAATGCCACTTTCCCTGTTTCTGGCGACTCGCTAGTTTATGCTGTAGACAATGCGCCTCTTGGCTTAAACCCTGCCACTGCTCCAGGTGGCAATCAAATATGGGATTTTAGCACCTTACAAAAAGACGACAACCTTTCTGTAGTCTACCGCCCTGCAAATGCGGGCAATCAGGTGGCCAACTTCCCTGGTGCCGATCTGGTAATTACAGGTCAAACTGGAGAGACGTATTTTAATGTTACAAACACAAAATTCGAAGCATTGGGATATGCCGGTGCCGACCCTGCTGGTTTTGGCCTGGATGTGGTGACAAAGTTTTCGCCCCCAATCGTGGAGCGCAAATCACCGATGAACTTTTTTGACATCAACAGCCAGTCTTCCAATCTCAGCCTGACATTCCCCACAGACCAGCCGCCTTTGGACAGCGTTTTTTCCAACCTTCCGGTTAACATTGATTCTATGCGTGTGGCAATCACCACCAATCGTCTGGATATTGTAGATGCCTGGGGCACTGCTTCCATCCCTGGCGGCAGCTACCCTGTGCTCCGTCAAAGACGTACAGACTACACGACCACCGGTATTGAAGTGTATGTTGTACTCATCCCTGGCTTTGGTCAATGGATTGATCTGTCAACCATTATTGGCGGCGGCGGTGGCGGCTTAGGCGATTTTTTGGGTACCGACACGACTGTAACCTACCGTTTTTACAACGACGTGGAAAAGGAAGAAATCGCCATTGCTACCATGAGCAACGATCTTTCGACCGTAGAATCTGTCCGTTTCAAAAACAATACAATTACTCCTGCAATTGAACCAGTCACCGCAGATTTCGGCGGCATTCAGGCATTCCCAAATCCCGCAGTGGAATGGGTGCGTTTTGATTGCTCAAATCTTGCATCGGGTGAGTACACACTCAAAATCTTCAATATCATTGGAAAATGTGTGTGGAAGAAAGACTACACGCTTTCCGGAACCACCTCTTTCCGTGTTAACCTGGAGGATTTCAAAAAAGGCACCTATATCTATAGCCTTGTAGACAGGCAAGGCAATGCTGTGGGAACCAAGCGACTGGTAGTGCTGAAGCCTTGATGGTGGTTTGGGGTTTGGGTTTAGGGTTTAGGGGTTAGAGTTTAGGGTTTAGGGGACCCACAGAAAAGTCATTCCGGTTTTCGGGATGACTTTTCTCATTTTTGCGCCATGCTTTCTGATGAACAATTCAAAGAGATGTATAAAAACCCACTGATAAAGTTTGGCCTGACTTTTCTGGAGCCGTTCCCGGTTGGCTTTTTGGTGGCTTTAATTTCGGCACCGTTCCTAAGAAAAGACGCGGCTTGACGATTTACCTGAGATCAAAAAAAGATGCCGCAGCCTTTATTTGGGTCGTTGCATCTTTTTTTGTCAGAAAACATCGCTTCATTTTACCATTCTAACTAAGGTTGGTCGAAAAACGAGCATGGTTTGCCGTTAATCAGTGCTTTATTTGCTGTCCTTTAAGTTGCCGATAAAGACACGGCAATCAATTATTTCAATGGAATTTTCAAACTAATGTTTATATGAAACTACTACATTTTTTCCTCTTTCATCTCCTTGCATTGGGTATTTCCACGGCAATCTCCGCTCAAAACCAGAACATCACGTTTCGCTCCAAAATCTCGTTCCCTGGCCAAACGGTAGCCAACATGAGCGGTTGGGCCTCGTCCACTGGACAAGAATATGCCCTAGTGGGGGCATCAAAAGGGCTTATTATAGTGGACGTAACCAACCCGGATGCGCCGGCTCAGATCGTGCAAGTCCCCGGTCCCGACAACTTTTGGAAGGAAATCAAAACCTATTCCCACTACGCATACATCGTATCGGAAGGTGGCCAAGGGGTACAGATCGTGGATCTCAGCGTACTTCCTGCTGCCAATGTCCCTTTGAAATTCTATAAAGGAGACGGGGCCATTGCAAACCAACTCAATACCATTCACGCCTTGCATATTGACTTGGAAAAAGGATTTCTATATGCTTACGGGAGTAATCTTTTTAACGGTGGTGCAGTTGTTCTGGACCTCACAGACCCATGGAACCCCGTCTATGTGGGCAAGTTTGACCAACTCGGCTATATTCACGACGGATATGTAGACAACGACACGCTCTATGCCGCACACATCAACGCGGGTGAATTTTCCATCGTGGACATGACCAACAAGGCTGCTCCCGTGCTGCTTAACACACAAAATACCCCAACCAATTTTACCCACAATACCTGGATTTCTGAGGATCGAAAAACTATTTTCACCACCGACGAAACAGGAAACTCTTTCCTCGCCGCCTACGATGTTAGCGACCCTGCCGACATCAAATTATTGGACAAAATGCAGACCAACCCCGGCTCTGGAAGCATCGTCCACAACACACACATACGGGGCAATTTCGCAATAACGGCCTGGTACACAGAGGGCGTAACCATTGTAGATGTGACGAACCCGGGGATTTTGGTAGAAACTGGCAACTACGATACCTACCCACAAGGGTCGGGTGGCAGCTTCGATGGCTGTTGGGGGGTTTATCCATATCTGCCATCTGCCAACCTCGTAGCGAGCAATATCAGCTCTGGCGAACTATGGGTGCTAACGCCCACCTACCAACGAGCTTGCTATCTGGAAGGAGCCATCACCGACGCTGCCAACGGGCTGCCGCTCGTGGGTGCAACCGTTCAGATTGTGGGCATCAATACCTCTGCCAAAACGACCGGCGTAGATGGCCTCTATCACACAGGCCAAGCCCAACCGGGCACGGTACAGGTTCAAGTGACTAAGTTTGGTTACCAACCGGCTTTCGTTTCCGCCAATTTGATCACCGGCGAAGTGACCCAATTGGACGTGGCACTCACGGCTGCTTCGAGTTACGCTATTGGCGGTCAAGTATTGCAGGCAAGCAATGCGGCACCGGTGCCCAACGCAAATGTATCCATTATTTCACCCGATGCTTCTTACGAGGCCTTCGCAGACGCCAATGGGCAATTTGCCATCCCCAACGTAGTCGGCGGACTGTATGATATCGTAGCTGGAGCTTGGGGCTACCGCTACAAAACACAAAGCCAGGTGGTGAATGCCAACCAACAAATCGTGCTCGAATTGGAAGAAGGCTACCAAGACGATTTTGTTTTTGACTACGGCTGGCAAAAAAGTGGCACTTCAGCAGGGGGTAAATGGGAACGCACCGATGCTCCGCTCCAAGTAGTTTTTAATGGTTTTGCCCTCTCTCCAGGGGAAGACGTACCAGGCGACGTGGGTTTCTCTTGCTATGTCACAGGGAATTCCTCCGCGGATATTGATGTAGACGATGTGGATAGCGGCACTTCCATCCTACAGTCACCCACCATGGATTTAAGCAGCTATCTGAACCCAAGGATTTCAGCTCAAGTATTTTGTCTCGCGGCCAATGTTGCCCAACAATTTGTGGATTCCATCAAAGTTTATGTCAGCAACGGCACACAGGAAAAACTCGCCTGGAAACGTAAGGGCGACAATCTTGACTGGCAATTGATGGCGTTTGACGTGACTGACTTTGTGCCGCTCAGCAGTACCGTAAGCATCCGCATCGTTTGCTTTGACAACCCGAACGGCACCATATTGGACACTTACGAAGCCGCCTTCGACCAATTCAAGGTTGAAGACCAACCGCTTGGCACGAAGGATAATGAGACCATGGGCCACCTATCCGCCATGCCCAACCCTTTCAATGGAACGACTGTAGTCACTTACGAAAACATTGAAAAACAAAGCGTTATGAAGGTTTTTGACCTTGCAGGACGAATGGTTCAAACCCTTGAACTTGAGGGAGATTCGGGACAAGCAGTCATAGGAAGCAGCCTTTCAAACGGTATTTACTTCGTCCGGATCGAGCAGATGGGGCAGGTTTCTAAGGCCTTGAAAGTGGTGAAAGTGAATTAAGAAGCGACTACCCGTCCTACGGCTTTGAGCCGCAGGACGGGTTCTTTCATAATACCCGTACTAAACGGAGATTTTTTGCATAATGCGGAAAATCTCCGTTTGTTTTTTCGAGAATACGAAAGAGCCGCCGTCCTTTGTCCATCGAAATGAACATTCAAACATCCATCATTCATTCTTTCCGCCGAAAATTCGGCGAAGCCCCGGCCATCATCGTTCGTGCACCTGGGCGCATCAACCTCATTGGCGAGCATACCGACTATAATGAAGGTTTTGTGCTTCCTGCCGCCATTGACCGCGC
>JBBQSW010000102.1:0-10093 GCA_038213575.1 Chitinophagales bacterium
AACTAAGCATAGCGAGCGATGAAATGGAGAAAAGGGCAATTACAAGTGCATTAAATTTCATAATTAAATCAACTTTTGTTTTGGTGAAAAATTTAAATCTTCGACAAAAGTGTACCTCAATTATCACGAAAGTATCACACAGGCGGTGGAATGGAGCGATAGATGGGCAACGTGAAACGAAAAGTTGTTAGGGCATCGTTGGACTCTGCCCAAACGCGCTCTCCGTGCAGCTCCATTACCTTCTTGACCACCGTAAGCCCCAGTCCGGTGCTGTCTTTTTTGCGATTGGAAGATTTGAAATAACGGTCAAAAACGCGGTCGAGGTGCGCCTCCGGGATAGGGTCTCCACTGTTGCAGACTTTGAAATTCAACGTGTTGTCTTTTTCAAAAATGGTAAACATCACAAAACCGCCCTCGTACACATAGCGAAGGGCATTATCCATCAGGTTTTGCAGCACCCGGTCAATCCAGCGCAGGTCGGCCAGGGTCAAAGGCAGGTTTTCGGAAAAATCGGTCAGTAGTTTGACATGTTTTTCTTCAGCCTGCAACTGATACTTCTGGAGCGTGTCCTGGGCGAGTTCGGCGATGTTGAATGGTTCTGGCTCAATTTGAATTTGCCCTGACTCCAGTTTTGACAAATCGAAAAGATCGGCCACTAAGCGACTGAGCCTATGGGCCTCAGAGCGCGCTACATTGAGAAACCTTTCTTGTTCATTGTCAGAGAGTTGCGATTTTTTTAGAATGACCGTTTCTAAATATCCCAAAATGCTTGCCATCGGAGTGCGCAGGTCGTGCGAGAGGTTTGCGATCATTTCTCGTCGAAAATTGTCGAGATCGGTCACTTGCTCAAGGCTAAGTTGGAGTTGTGCATTAATGTATTGATTTTCAGCGTTAGCCGCAGCAAGGGCTTCTTTATTCAGGCGTTCTTTGCGAATGATGGGTTGCAATATTCGCACCAACAGGATCAGAAAGAAAGCACCGACAAGCAATCCAAACAGCAGGTTTCGCAAAACATCGGCGCGGGCAAGTGCCATAAACTCATCAAAATTTTGATCAGCTTGCACCAATCCCACCATCTCCCCTCTGCTGTTTCGGACCGCCGCAAAAGCCGAGAGCCAGGTGCCAAATTCGTCCTGGTAGCACGGAATCATAGCTCCCTCGGCGTGTTTTTCCATCAGCAATGCTGGTGCCGAATGATAGGGGTGTCTGAAATAGGGCTTCTCAGCTGATGTGACACCAAAGTAGCAGATATTGTTGCTGTCCAACACAATGGTATAAATCGGGGTGCCGAGCATATTGGCCTGAAAATTCATGCGCAGCACTTGATGGATAGCAAAGTAGTTGGAGTCCTGCTGTGGATTTGTGATAGCATCTTTAGTGGGGTGCATTACCATGAGTCGCTGGTGTGCATCACCATCAACCTGCATAGCAAGCGTGCAAACTATGCCGTTGAGTCGCATTAGGCTTGCAGTCTCGGCCTCCTTCAAACTTTTGAAATAACTGACTGTCAAAAAATAGCTGATCAACAACAGAAATGCTATGAGTACCGTAGTCATCACCCAGCGCAGCCGTGATTTTGAATCTGTTTCTGGTTTCAACATCAGAGCTCATCGTTGAATTTGTAACCCAGTCCCCAGGCCGTCAATATATAGTTGGGCGTTGTCATGTCGGTCTCGATTTTGGCCCGTAGGCGGTTGATGTGCGTATTGACGGTATGTTCTAAACCCTCAAACTGTTCGCCCCAAATTTCATCCAATATTTCCAATCGTGTGTATTGGCGGCCTGGGTTTTGCATAAATAACTGGAGCAGTTCAAATTCTTTGGCGGTCAGATCTATACGTGTAGCTCCTTTTTGCAAGCTCCGAAGCTCCAAGTCAAGGCAAAGACCGCCGCGCTCGATGCGGAGTAACTTTTGTTCCATTTGTAAGCTTTCGCGCTGGGTGCGGCGCAGGATGGACTTAACTCTTGCTAATAGTTCGCCTGAGCTGAACGGCTTGGTAAGATAGTCATCGGCACCCATTTCGAGACCCGTAATCTTGTCCTGATCTTCCGAGCGCGCAGAAAGCATCAGGACTGGAATGTATTGCTTCCGCTGACGCAGCTGGCGGCAAATTTCCAAGCCACTCAAGCCTGGTAGCATCAGGTCGAGCACGAGAAAATCATACCGTCCGCTCATGGCTTCATCCAATCCTTGCCAACCCTGATTTTTGACCGTCACCTCGGCAGGCAGATCCCGCAAGTGGATGGCCACCAACTCGGCAATATTGGGGTCGTCTTCTACGATGAGAATGTGCATGGCGCAAATATCCGACTGAATTATCACGAACGTATCACAGTGCTCGACTCAATTTATCCCCAAAACGAAAGGCTTTGAGCCTGCATTTTAGACATAGTCGGCTTACTTTGAGGTATAATCTACTAAAAAGAAGGTCGATTAGTTCTAAAATTTACTTTTGATGTTGAAGAATTTGACTAAGCTTAAAAAAATTGAAAAAATTATTTTGACACAAAACACTGAAAATCAATATTTTAATAAAAATAAAAAATATATTTTCAATAGTACCCGGCAAAAATAAGTTCTATGTATTGCAAAGAACCTTCCCGTACCCTTATCTTTGCACCACCTACTAACGAACCGTTGTCCAACATCAATTAAGCTATGCAACCAAAAGTTAAAATCACCCTTTCCATTTTCAGCTTCGTGGCCCTGTTGCTCACAGGTTTGGCGGCTGCTGAGCAGGTTCCAACCACACAACCTAAGGGCGGCCAATCCCTGATTTCCCCCAGCATCATCAGTTTGAGCCCTAAGCTGGTGCGGAAGAAAAACCAATTTGAAAAAGACGGTAAAACGATTCGGGAAATTGACTCCCTGGTACTCAATCAAAAACCAGCGAAATGAATTTCGCGCCACCATTCATCTGAACAATGTAAATAACTATGGATATCGAAAATGCAAAAGCGCAGATGCGCAAGGGGGTGCTGGAGTTGTGCATCCTAAGCATCATCGAAGAGGATGAGGTCTATCCCAAAACAATCGTAGATCGGCTAAAAGCCAACGATCTGATTGTGGTGGAAGGCACGCTCTACCCGCTTCTGACTCGACTGAAAAACGACGGCCTATTGGACTATACCTGGCGCGAAAGCAGCGAAGGTCCTCCACGCAAGTACTTCAAAATCACAGATTTGGGTCGCCAATTTCTGGAAGTATTGAGTACAAGCTGGAATCAATTGGTGCAATCGGTGGCCCAGACCGTTGGCAAAGCTCCCACTTCCAAAAAGGCTCGAAAAAATGAATCCGCTCCACCAGCCGATTCATCCTCCAAAGGATTTACGGAGGAGGACAAGAAGCTGGAAGTTTTACCAAAAGAAGGCGAAAACAAAACCGACGAACCGACAACCAATAACTAACATCAAGCAATGAACAAGATACTGAATATCAATCTGGGCGGATATGCCCTAACCATAGACGACGATGCCTACGAGTACCTTTCTGGCTATTTGGACAGCATTCGTCGGCGGTTCAGCGAAAGCGAGGGCCGTGACGAAATCATTGGCGACATCGAAGCGCGCCTCGGCGAGCTGATCAGCCAGGAGATGGGGTCTCGCACCATTGTAATGTTGCCCGATGTCGAAGCGGTAGTTGTTGTTATGGGAAAACCCGAGGATTTTGGCGGGGAAGAAACCAGCAACGCCAGCAGTAGCTCAAGCAATAATACTGGCAGAAAAAGCGGCAAAGCGGTGCGCACTGGGAAACGCCTCTTCCGTGATGAAGACGATGCTGTCGTAGCCGGTGTTTGTTCTGGTCTTTCGGCATACTTTGGCATTCAAGACCCCGTTTGGATGCGGTTGATTTTTGTACTCCTGGCCTTTGCGTCCTTCGGCTTCTGGATGCCCGCTTACGTACTTATCTGGATATTGGTATCGCCCGCCAAAACGGCCGCAGATCGCCTGGCTATGCGAGGTGAAGCCGTGAACATGGATAATATTGCTCGTGAGGTAGAGGAAGGTTTTGACCGTTTGGGCAAAAAAGTGAACGAATTCGGGGCTGATGCGACCCGAAAAGGCAGTTCAGGCGCACAAAACGCCATGAGCAGCGGGGTAAGGGCTATTGGCCAAGCCTTCGGACTCTTGCTGCGGTTTATCGCCAAATTTGCTGCTTTGATTGCCGTTTTGATCGGTATTGCGCTGTTCTTAGGGTTAGGCGCAGGCTGGATCGGGAGCATTATAGCGCTCATAATTGGTGCTCCTTATGTAGAATATTTCAGCCCATTCTCCTCGGGCTGGACCTGGTTCGGGATTATCAACCTGTTTTTCCTGCTGGGGATCCCGGCCATTGCACTGGTGCTGTTTTTTTCGAGGATATTGTTCAAAACCCGTACGCCCGGATGGGTGAATGGGACCTTGACGGGACTGTTTATCCTGAGCGTTATCGCGGCGTTTTCGATGTTGCCTTTTGGGATAAAGGAATACAGCCAATCCGGTTCAATTTCTAAAAACATTGACCTCTCTACCCTCCGAAATGACACTTTGAAGGTAGAAGCGGTAGCGGATTTACTGGGTGGCCGATACCACAACCAAAATGATTTCAATTTTGAAGAAGATGGGCTTCGCATAGACGACAACGGACTGCAAATGCGCTGCCCGCTCGAAATCCGCGTCGTTCCGAGCTCCGACGGTGAATATCATTGTACACAAGTCATTAAATCCCAAGGTTCTTCCAGCCTTAAGGCGCAAGAAAACGCCGATCGGGTAGGCTATTCAGCGACTTTTTCGGACAATACGCTTCATGTGCCTACCGCTTACTCCGTGGCAAAAGGGGAAAAATGGCGCGTTCAAAGGGTTCGCATCAATATAGAAGTGCCTGTTGGGAAAAGCATCACGTTCGACGAGGCCATCCATGAGTACGCAGGGGCAGATTTGGACGAATACGACGACGAGAACAACAAAAATTACATCTCGCGCCGCCCTGGAAAGATATTCCGAATGGGCACCAAGGGCTTGGTATGCGCCGATTGCCCAAACATGGGCGACAAGGGCTACCGCTCTGATCGCGATTATGAGAACTTTATCCTGGAAGGCGATTTTACGACCGAAATCCGCCAAGGCGACGATTTTAGGGTAGAAATAGAGGGTCCCTCGGACGAAAAAGATAAGGTTCAAAAAATCCAGACGGGCGATAAAATCACCTTCACTACCAATGGGAAAACGACCCAAAGGAAAGTGCGAATTTTTATCCAAACACCCTCTTTCACTTCCCTTCATGCTGACAATTCCGGCGAAATCACGATCCGGGGCTTCGACGAAGGTCAAGCCAGTATCACAGCTAGCGGTAGCAGCAAGATCAAAGCCTACATAGACGTGTCAAACGAGTTCAACATCGCGCTCTCGGGCAAAGCCTCGCTCGATCTGACGGGCAAAGGCGACTACCTGGACGTGAGCCTGAGCGACAACTCTGTGCTCGAAGCCAATAACTGGAATGCTGATCGTGTGGAAGTGTCTGCTTCGGACAATGCGAACGCCCGGGTTTTTGCGAAGGACGAAGCGCTGGTAACTTCGACCGGACAGAGTTCGGTGCGGGTGGATGGGGGCGCGAGGGTGCGGAGTAAGAAAGACGATTAGGGAATTACGAATTTGGATTTACGATTTAGAGGCCCGCCCCTGCGATTTTGAGTCGCGGGGGCGGGTTGACTTATAGGAGTTCAAAACACGGAAATTTGACAAATTTTGCCAAATTTGGTTAGTTCACACTCCTTTTGTAGCAAAATATATTGTCATAATTTATGCAACAGACCTCACTGCTTCGTCGAATCACGATTGACCCCACCATTTGTCATGGCAAGCCAACCATTAGGGGGCTACGCTATCCTGTGGAAAGTATTTTGGAATATTTGGCCGCGGGAGACACTATGGAGGATATCCTGACAGAATTTTCTGATCTTGAGTCGGATGATATTCTTGCCTGCCTGGCTTATGCCGCGCTAGTTGTCAAAGATAAAAGTGTCTATGTCTATCCGATCGCCGCATGATATTCATTGTTGACGCGCACCTACCCAAATCACTTTGCAAATACTTTAGGGCGCTCGGCCATACAGCATTTCATACAACGGATTTTCCTTTGGGTAATGCCACGAGCGATGGTTGGCTACTCGAAGAGGGTGTGCAAAAAAGAGTGCGGTGGTGATTTCAAAGGACACTGATTTCTTTCACTCTTTCCTTTTGAATCGAAAGCCACCGAAACTTATTATTGTCAAAGTGGGGAACCTAAAATTACGCGGCATGAAGCAACTTTTTGAATCGCAGGCTGAAAGCCTCGCACTCCTGCTGGAAAATCAGGACTTGATAGAGTTGCACTTGGATAAGGCAATTGTATTGGAATGATAGATTTGCTACCCTTGAATTCTACCCGTCCTTTCACAATCGTACCCATAATATTCAAAACTCAATTTCATACCAAGGCATATCCTTTCGTAGCTGCTCAATAGTGATGCGGCGACTCCAACAACCGAGATAGTTGCCTTTCAACGGTTCGGGTTTACCAGTGCCGTCAAAGGGAGTTCGGGCAGTCTCGACAATCAATTGACGAATGCGTTTGAAAACCTTGCGATCAATTTCACTCCAATCACCAAATTCCTCGAAGGCATCTGACTCAAATTTGATGTGCCTCATAGTTTGGAATCAGCAAATGCTTCAAATTCCTCTACGGTAAAAGTCACCCCGTTTTGCTTTTGGTCAAGATTATCAAGCGCGCGGTCAATTCGGGCTAAGTAAGCTTCTTTCGTTTCTACCGGAAATGCTTTTTTCGTTTTAGGGCGGATATTGATGACAAGCTCACTCTCGCCGTAAACACTGATGAACTGCCGAATTTTTTCAACAATCTCCTGGCTTAGTTCTGTCGAATGAATTTTAATAGTCGCTTCCATGAGCAGATAATTTCCCCACAAAATTTAACAAATCCCCACAATTATCAGAATCTCAATATCCCAGCACACTTTTCCTACCTTTGCAGGCTATTCCGCATTGATATGCCTACTCCTTCATCCTCCGCCGAACTTTACCAGAACATTGCCCGAAAGGTCAAAGAAGGAAGCTGTGTGCTTTTCCTTGGCCCTGCCGCTTTAGCCGCCAAAGACAACGATGGTAGTTGGCAAGCCATTACCGACCTCTGCGCCCGGCATTTGGCTGATAAGTACGACCTGACTTTTGGTGCCGATGAAGATTGTAACCTGCCTTATGTAGCCAGCCTCTTGCGTGTCAATAACCGCTCTACCGACAATGTTTTACAGGAAGAAGTAGCAAAATTCTACACCGATATTGCGGAGAAATGCGAGCTCCATCCGGCACTGGAACAACTCACCGACTTGAAGTTCCGAATCGTCATCAATACTACGCCCGACAACTTTGTGACGCGGCTCTACGATCAGATTGCACAGGCTTATTACACCGATTATTACAACTGGTACAAGCCCTCCACGGGATTCAATTTTGATTTTGAAAAAGATTCGCGGGTGGTCATCTACAACCTCCTCGGTGCTTATCACAAGCCCGAATCCTTGGTGCTGACCTACAAACAGCAACTCAGTTATATCAAAAAAATAGTGGGCGAACAGCAGAATGAACGCATCCCCGACGCGCTCACCAACGCTTTCAAAGACTTCCGGCACCACCTTTTCCTCGGCTTCGATTTTGAAGACTGGGCCTTGCGCCTTTTGCTTGACACACTTTACAAAAACGTGCGCGACAACGTGCAGCCCTATTCCTTCACCACGAAAGACGAACTCCCTACCGAGTCCGACACCAAGGTGTTTTTCCAAGGCGAATTTGGGATGCAATTTCCCAAAGATACCCTCGAGAACTTTGTAGAAATCCTGGTTGCTGAGTATAAAAAATTGGGCACTCCCGCCGCTGCCAGCAGCAACCAGCCCCCCCGTGCCAAAGTGCTGATACTCCACAACGAAGCCGCTGACAAGGATGGATATGACCTGCTGCTCAAGAACTTACGCAATTTGCCTGCCCAGTTTGTCAGCCTCGCCGATGCGGTGGGGCAAGGCGATATACAAGCCTGGATTCGCAAAACCATGGACGAATGCCAAGTCGTGCTGCCACTCTTAAGCGCTGATTTCTACGACGAGGCCAACAATCCCTCCGTGCCACTTCTGGCGGAAATCGCCCAGAAAAATAACCCGCGCAAAGGCTTCCTGGTGATGCCTATTTTGCTCAAAACCGTGAGCCTCGACGGACCGCTTGCCATATTGCCTACCTTGCGTCCTACCGATAAGCAACCTATTGTGGGCGGTGGAAAAGAAAGCCAATACGCTACGGAGATTGCCGATGGGCTGAAGAAATACATTGAGAACTTGAAATCTTAGGAACGCGGCACCATCAGCACGTTTTTTCCCATTTTAAAATTTGCGGCTGGCAAATACGCCACAACGACGGGCGAACCGACCACCGGGTGCTCCTGAAACATCCAGCCAGGCTGAACAATGATTGAATCAGTGACCCTTAGCCGAAAAAAGTCGGTCATGCATGCGATATGTACGCTGTCTAATTGAATTCGCCGGATGTGCTTTGGCAAGGAATCTGGCAAAACAGGCGTCACGCAACGTTTCAACAGGGCTGCATCCAGCAATTTTGGGTAATCTACAAACACCCTCAAAAAGGGGCCTTCCGTAATTTCAGATGGAATACTTACCTGCCAGAAATCACTAATTCTAAATTCCAGCTCTTTTCCGTCAAAGCACGGAGCCATTCAGGACGATTGTCGGTAGGTATCGGATCGGGTTCCATAAAATAACACGAATTTTGGGCAGAAAAATATCACTCATTTTATTGCACGCCACTTTTATCTGCACAACAAGTTATGAAACTCCCCGATTTGGCTTCTACTATCATCGCTCTGGCAACTCCGCCCGGGGTAGCTGCTATTGGTGTCATCCGCTTATCAGGGCCGAGGGCTATCATTATTACAGATAAGATTTTCAAGGGCAAAAGACTGGAAAACCAGCCCAGCCACACAGCGCATTTTGGCAAGATCGTGACGCCCGATGAGCGCATTCTCGACGAGGTGTTGGTCACCATCTTTAAGGGCCCGCACTCGTATACAGGAGAGGACAGTACCGAAATTTCCTGCCACGGTTCGCCGTATATCTTGCAGGAAATCATTCAGTTATGCCTGGAAAAAGGAGCGCGCATGGCCGATCCGGGAGAGTTTACCCTTCGTGCATTTCTCAACGGGAAAATGGACCTCACCCAAGCCGAAGCCGTGGCCGACCTCATCGCTTCAGAGAGCGCTGCTGCTCACGACGTGGCGATTCGCCAACTTCGGGGCGGCTTTAAAAACGAGATTCAAAAACTGCGTGAAGAACTGATCCACTTTGCCAGTCTGGTGGAACTTGAACTCGACTTCGGCGAAGAGGATGTGGAATTCGCCGACCGGAACGACCTCAAAAAACTGGTCAATCAAATCCGCGACCATATTTACCCGCTCATTCAATCTTTTGCCCTCGGCAATGCCCTGAAAATGGGCGTGACCACAGTGATCGCAGGTCGGCCCAATGCCGGAAAAAGCACCCTGCTGAATGCCCTGCTCAACGAGGAACGCGCCATCGTGTCGGACATCCCCGGCACTACCCGCGATACCATTGAGGAGGTCCTGAACATCCGGGGCATCCAGTTCCGGCTCATTGATACGGCCGGCATCCGAGAAGCGCAGGATACCATCGAAGCCATTGGCGTGGCCCGCACGATGGAAAAAATTGAGCAGGCGGCTATCCTCGTGTATGTATGGGATGTGGCAGGAGGCATGACGCTGGCGGAGGTTCACGCAGATTTAGCCGCCCTTGTATCCCGGAACTCCGTTTCGGGGGGCACGAACTCCCGGAACAGAGTTCCAGAGGATACGAACTCCCGGAACAGAGTTCCAAAGGATACGAACTCCCGGAACAGAGTTCCGGGGTACATCGTCGTGTGCAACAAAATGGACCGAAACCCGCTGTTCCAGACGGAGTGGTTGCTGGATCCGACTTTGCCGGATATTCATCCATATCTGTTGGGCGACGATCCAGATTTGACAACTTTTAAAAAGTTGTCAAAT